>NZ_JAUFPM010000005.1:0-181750 GCF_030409265.1 Halomonas sabkhae | reverse complement strand
TGAAACCGCTCAGCGCCGATGGTAGTGTGGGAGTTCCCATGCGAGAGTAGGTCATCGTCAGGCATCTACAGTGAAAAAACCCCGGGCCGAAAGGCTTGGGGTTTTTTTATGGAAGAATGTTTCCCCAATATGGCGCGCTGGTCAGGGAGGGGAGTTCCCCTGGAGAGTTGCGGAGAGCCGCCCTGGTTATCGTCAGGCACTTACATGAAAAATCCCCCGGGCCTTCCCGGGGGATTTTTTTATGTCAGGGTGTCAGGCGATGCCCTGGCCTTCAGGCGTTCACTTCATAGAGCTCGATGGGGGTGCCGTCGGGGTCCGCGAGAAAGCTGAAACGTGCTCCGGTGAGCTCATCCACGCGCACGGGTTCCGCTTCGGTACCGCGCGCCTGCAGCAGGCTGAGGCAGGCATCCAGGTCCCGGGTGGCCAGGGCCAGGTGGCGCAGGCCGCAGGCTTCGGGGCGGCTCGGGCGTGGCGGCGGTGCGGGGAAGGAGAACAGCTCCAGCTGAATGCCGCCCGGTAGCCTGAGATCCAGCTTGTAGCTGTCGCGCGCCTCACGATAGGTCTCCTCGATGATCTCGGCGTCCAGGACGTCGAGGTAGAAGCGACGAGCGCGCGGATAGTCGGCGGTGATCAGGGCCACATGGTGTACACGTTCGAGCGGCAAGCGTTGCGTCGGCTGGGTCATCGAAGGTCCCGTGCAGAAAAGGCCCCGTGCAGGGGCGGCGTTTCAGCCATCAGCGGCAGAGTGATTCCAGGGTTTCCACCAGCGAGTCCATTTCGTCCTCGGTGCCGATGGAGATGCGCAGGTAATTATTGAGCATCTCGGTATTGAAGTGACGCACCAGGATGCCGCGCTCGCGCAGGTCGACGAACAGCTGGGCGGCGTCGAGCGAGGCGTGGCTGACCAGCAGGAAGTTGGCCTTCGAGGGCAGGACATGAAAACCGAGTGACTCGAGACGCTCGCGAGTCCGCTCGCGGGTGGTAATGACGGCCTCGCGGCAGGCCTCGAAATGCTGGCGATCCTCCAGCGAGGCGATGCCGACGGCACTGGCCAGGCTGTCGATGGGATAGGAATTGAAGGAGTCCTTGACCCGTTCGAGCCCCTCGATCAGCTCCCGGGAGCCTATCGCATAGCCCAGGCGCAGTCCGGCCAGGCTGCGTGACTTGGAGAAGGTGCCGGTCACCAGCAGGTTGTCATGCTCGGCGACCAGCGGGATGGCGCTTTCCCCGCCGAAGTCGGCATAGGCTTCATCGATCAGCACCACCGAGTCCTTTACCCGCGAGAGCAGGCCCTGGATCGCCTGACGATCGTGGCCATGGCCGGTTGGCGCATTGGGGTTGGCAAAGATGGCGCCGCTGCTGTCGGTGGTGAACGCCTCCAGGTCGACGCGCCACTGAGCATCCAGCGGCAGGGCGCGCCGCGTGACATCAAAGAGGCGACAGTAGACCGGATAGAAGCTGTAGGTGACTTCCGGCATCTCCAGGGGGCGCCCGTGGCAGAAGAAGGCCTGGAAGGCCAGGGCCAGGATTTCGTCGGAGCCGTTGCCGACGAACACCTGCTGCGGCTCGACACCCAGCTCCCCGGCGAGTGCCGCGCGGAGTGCACTGGAGTCCGGGTCAGGGTAACGCCGCAGATGATCCACCGGGAACTCACGCAGCACGGCCTCGACGCCCGGGGCCGGCGGGTAGGGGTTCTCGTTGGTGTTCAGCTTGATCAGCCGTTCGCGGGGCTGTTCGCCGGGCACATAGGGCGTCAGCTCGTGTACCTTGGGGCTCCAGAACTTGCTCATGGTCTCTCGCTCGCGGGAAATCGTGCGAACATGGTGACCCGCTCGCCGCAGCCGCGCAAGCCGCCAGGGTGTTAGGCTGCGCGTTCGTGAAGACGCTTCGCTCGCCATGGATGACGCCGTATGCTTGCCCAGATTCTTGCCACTTTATTGCCGGTCTTCCTGATCGCCGGGTGCGGTAGCCTCTATGGGCGTGTCCGGCGCCCGGACACTGGCAGCCTGAACACCCTGAACATGGAGCTGTTCGTGCCCCTGCTGGTGTTCGCGGCACTGGCCGATCGCCAGGCACCGCTGGCCGATCATGCTCGCCTCGCCCTGGCGGGCAGTGTGGTTGTGCTGGGCTCCGGCGTGGTGCTGTGGCCCCTGGCGCGCTGGCTGAAGCTGGACGTGCGCACCTTCCTGCCGCCCATGATGTTCAACAATGCCGGCAACATGGGGCTTCCCCTGATCGTGCTGGCCTTTGGCGAGGCGGCCTTGCCGGCGGCCGTGGTGCTCTTCATCGTGGAGATGCTGCTGCATTTTTCGGTGGGCCTGTGGATGCTCGACCCGCGTACGCCCCTGTGGCGGCTGTTGAGAATGCCGATCGTGGTGGCGAGCATCGCCGGGCTGGGTGTCAATGTCAGTGGCCTGACACTGCCGCCCTGGTTGCTCGAGTCCATGCACATGCTGGGCGGGGTGAGCATTCCCCTGATGCTGTTCGCGCTGGGCGTGCGCATGCTCGACATCGATTTCTCCCAGTGGCGTCTGGGGTTGCTGGGGGCCGTGCTGTGTCCGCTGTCCGGTCTGCTGATGGCGCTGCCGATGGTTCTGCTGCTGGACCTCTCGGGCACTTCGGCGGCCGCGCTGTGGGTCTTTGCCGCGCTGCCGCCGGCGGTATTGAATTATCTGGTCGCCGAACAATACCGGCAGCAACCGCATCAGGTCGCCTCCCTGGTGTTGATCGGCAACCTGGGAAGCCTGCTGGTGATGCCCTTGCTGCTATGGGTGGTGTTCGAACAGGTGCGACCAATGGCATCATGACTCATGGAACCTGGTAGCGCTCCGACTGTCCGCTGTAGGCACGACAGGTTATGCTATTGAACAGGCAGCCGTGAATGACGGCGCCAAGACCACTGGTTAGGAGAACGAATATGCAAATCAGGATGTTGCTGGCGGGTACGGCGATGCTCGCCATGCTGGCGGGTTGCGCATCGGGCCCCACCGATCAGGGCACGAGTGACGCGGGCATGACCAGCACCGAGCAGACCTATCAAGGCACGCTGCCCTGCCGCAACTGCCAGGGGATCGACCTGAACGTGACCATGGAAGGCAGCGAAGAGAGCGCAGCCGCGCAACGCACCTTCGACCTGGAAGCGGCCTATCGCGGCCATCCGGAAAACCCGCCCAAGGAAACCTATTCCGGTAACTGGAGCGTCCTCGATGGCACCGCCGACAATCCGGAAGCCACGGTCTACGAGCTGACGCCGAATGGTGACGGCCAGGTCTACTACTTCCTGCGCGTCAACCCGCAGACCCTGGAGCTGATCGATCCGCAGCGTCGTCGCTTCCAGAACAATGAGGCCCTGCGCCTCCAGCGGATGTGATGCGCGACACCGAGTGATGTCGAAGGGCGGCTGATCAGCCGCCCTTCGCTTGTCCAGCTCCTGAACGTATTCCCTCGACGAGATCCCGATGGCCAAAGCCAAGAGTGCCTTTGTCTGCACCGAGTGCGGTGCCGAATATCGTAAATGGCAGGGGCAGTGTTCCAGCTGCCAGGAGTGGAACACGCTGAGCGAGGTGCGGCTCTCCGCTGCGCGCCCCGGCGCCGCTGGTGGCAGCGGTGGGGGTGCCGGCCGCAGTGGTTACAGCGGAGCCGTATCGCGTGAAGTGGTCGACCTGGCCAATGTCGACCTCGGGGAGGTGCCGCGGCTGACCTCGACCTTCGAGGAGTTCGACCGTGTCCTCGGCGGCGGCCTGGTACCGGGCTCCGCCGTCCTGCTGGGTGGCCACCCCGGCGCCGGCAAGTCCACCCTGCTGCTGCAGACGGCCTGCAAGCAGGCCCAGCAACGCCGGGTGCTGTATGTCACCGGGGAAGAGTCGCTGAGCCAGGTGGCGATGCGGGCCCGGCGCCTGCAATTGCCGACCCAGGGCCTGCAGATGCTGGCCGAGACCAGTATCGAGACGATTCTCGGCGTGGCCGAGCGTGAGCGCCCGGATGTGCTGATCATCGACTCCATCCAGACCACGCACCTCGAGGATATCGCCTCGGCGCCCGGTGGCGTGGCCCAGGTGCGGGAGTCCGCCGCTGCCCTGACACGCTTCGCCAAGCAGTCCAGCACGGTGCTGATGCTGGTCGGCCATGTCACCAAGGATGGCACCCTGGCGGGCCCCAAGGTGCTGGAGCACATGATCGATGCGTCGCTGCTGCTGGAGGGTGGCGCCGACTCGCGCTTTCGCACCCTGCGTGGCCTGAAGAACCGCTTCGGGGCCGTCAACGAGCTGGGTGTGTTCGCCATGCTCGAGCATGGCCTCAAGGAAGTGAAGAACCCCAGTGCCATCTTTCTGTCGCGCAATGAAGAGCAGGCCCCGGGCAGCCTGGTGATGGTGGTCTGGGAAGGCACAAGGCCCATCCTGGTGGAAGTCCAGGCCCTGCTCGATGACTCGGCGCTGGGCAATCCGCGGCGCGTGGCCGTCGGGCTCGACCAGAACCGGCTGGCCATGCTGCTGGCCGTACTGCACCGCCATGGGGGCCTGTTCACCGGTGATCAGGACGTCTTCCTCAACGTGGTCGGCGGGGTCAAGGTGCTCGAGACCAGTGCCGATCTGGCTGTGCTGCTGGCCGTAGTATCGAGCCTGCAGAGCCGCTCGCTGCCGCGCGAGCTGGTGGTCTTCGGCGAAGTCGGCTTGTCCGGCGAGATTCGCCCGGTGCCCAGCGGCCAGGAGCGGATCGTCGAGGCGGCCAAGCATGGCTTCAAGCGGGCCATCGTGCCGCGCGGCAATGCCCCCAAGCAGTCTCCCGAAGGCATGGAAGTGGTGCCCGTCGACAAGCTGTCCGATGCACTGGAAGCCCTGTAACAGCCACCAGGATCACTGTGCATGCCGGCGTGCACGAGCCTGTCCGACCAGGCTGGACAGCATGAACAGTACGGCCGCCAGACTGACGATGGTCGGCCCGGTCGGCGTATCCAGCCAGTAGGCGGCCTGCAGCCCCCCGGTGGTGGAGCCGGCACCGCAAATCGCGGCCAGCAGGGCCATGCTTTCCGGTGTGCGGCTGAAGGGGCGTGCCGTGGCAGCGGGGATGATCAGCAGGGCGGCGATCAACAGCACGCCGACCACCTTGAGAGCCACCGCCACGACCACGGCCAGCGACAGGGTCAGAATCCACTGCTCTCGCCCGGGGTCGATGCCGCTGGCGCAGGCCAGGTCGCTGTTCAGCGTGGCAGTCAGCAGGCTGGACCAGCGCCAACGCATCAGCCCCAGCACGATGACGGCGCCGGCCCAGATCATCGCCAGATCCAGCTTGCCGACGGCCAGGATGTCGCCGAACAGGTAGGCCATCAGGTCGATCCGTACCCCGGAGACGAAGGACACGGCGACCAGCCCCAATGCCAACGCCGAGTGCGCCATGACACCGAGCAGGGTATCCATGGCATAGCCTCGGCCACTCAGCGACGAGACCAGCGTGGCCATGATCAGGGAGGTGACCAGCACCCCGGCCAGAATCGAGGTGGAGAGTACCAGCGAGAGGGCGACGCCCAGCACGGCGGCGTGTGCCGTGGCATCGCCGAAGTAGGCCATGCGTCGCCATACCACGAAGCAGCCCAGGGGCGCGGCGGCCAGGGCCACGCCGATACCCGCCAGGGCGGCACGTACCAGAAAGTCATCCAATATCATGATGCCAGCTCCTGGAGTGTCGGTCGGGGGCTGTGGTCATGGTGATACACGGCCAGAGCATCCGGCACGCCCTGGCCGAACAGGGTCTGGTAGGCCGCCGAGGACGCGACACCTTCCGGCGTGCCCTCGCAGCATATCGAGCGGTTCAGACAGACCACGCGGTCCGAGGTGCGCATCACCACATGCAATTCGTGGCTGACCATCAATACCCCGCAGCCCAGCTCGTGACGCACGGACTCCAATTGATGATAGAAGTCGATGACACCCTGCTGGTCCAGCCCCTGGGTTGCTTCATCGAGAATCAGCAGGTCCGGTGACCCCAGCAGCGCCCGTGCCAGCAGGATGCGCTGGAACTGTCCCCCCGATAGCGAACTCATCTGTAGCCTGCCCAGGCCCGCGGCGCCGGCGCTCTCCAGCGCCTGGTCGATGCCCGCCCGGGAGTGTCGGCCGGGGAGCCGCATGAAGCGATCGACGGTCATCGGCAGTGTCGCGTCAAGGTGCAGGCGCTGGGGCACATAACCCATCACCAGCCCCGGGCTGCGTCGAATCCTTCCCCATGCCGGGGACAACGCGCCGATGATGGCTTTCAGCAGTGTGGTCTTGCCCGAACCGTTGGGGCCGACGATGGTGACGATCTCGCCTCTCTCCAGGGTCAGGTGAATGTTGTCGAGGATTGGCTGGCCGCCAAGATCGACATCAAGATTTTCGATGGTCAGCAATGTCATGAGGCACCTGCCGGCAATTTGCGAGCGTTGCCAGGCCGATCGGTTTGTCTGGTCGGCTTGACAGAAACGTTATGTTATAACATAAATACGCATCGCTCAATTGCGCTTCACCTGCTGATCAAGGAGATCATGATGTTGCGAGTCCGTTATTGGGGGGTGGCCCTGCTGGGAGCCGGAGTGCCGGCCATGGCCACCGCTGATGTACCCGATGTGGCGGTCGATATTCCACCGCTGCATTCGCTGGTCGACCGTGTGATGGGCGATCTGGGCTCTCCCGAGTTGGTGATCCAGCCCGGCGCATCGCCGCATGGTTATTCCATGCGACCTTCCGAGGCTTCCGCCCTGGAACGCGCCGATGTGGTGTTCTGGGTCGGTGAAGCACTGGCGCCCTGGCTGGGGGAATCGATCGACAGCCTGGCCGCTGATGCCGATAGCGTGCCCCTGCTGGACGTGGAGGGAACCCGGACCCTGGACTTCCGTCAGGGGGCCACCTTCGAGGCGCATGATCACGCCCACGCTCATGAAGGACATGACCATGAGCACGATCACGCCCATGCCCATGAAGGACATGACCACGCAGCGCATGGCCATTCCCACGACGGCACGGATCCGCACGCCTGGCTGGATCCTGCCAACGCCCGGGTCTGGCTGGATGCCATCGCCGAGTCACTGGTGAAGGCCGATCCCGAGCATGCCGAGACCTATCAGGAAAACGCGCGCCTCGGCAAGGCGGAGCTCGATGAGCTGATTGCCGATCTCCAGGCGCGTCTCGAGGGTGCTCGGGATACCCGCTTCATCGTCTTCCATGATGCCTATCAGTATTTCGAACAGCGCTTCGATCTCTCCGCTGCCGGCGCTATTGCCCTGGGTGATGCCTCGGATCCCAGTCCGGCACGTATCGATGAGCTGCGCAACACGGTCACGGAGCTGGGTGTCGACTGCGTCTTCAGCGAGCCGCAGTTCAACCCGCAGCTGGTCGACAACGTCTTCGGCCCGACAGGTGTGAACACTTCCATCGTGATCGATCCCCTGGGGGCCGACCTGACGCCTGGTGAGTCACTTTACCCCAGGCTCTTGCAGCAGTTGGCAGAGGGTGTCGCCGACTGTGCATCGGCCACCTGATCCGCCTCTTCCCGGAACGGCAGTCTTTACGCTCGGGGCGAACGCCCCGGCTCAATGCAACCATCAAGGAGAACTTCGATGAATCCGACGTATGTCAAACCTGCGGGCATCCTTGCCCTTGGCCTGCTGACCATGACCGCTGGACAGTTGGCCCTGGCGCAGGAGAGCGGCGACTCGCATCAACATGACCATGAACACAGCCACGACCACGACCACGACCACGACCACAGCCATGACCATGATAGTGATATCCATGCGGGCTACTTCGATGACAGCCAGGTCAAGGATCGCGCGCTGTCTGACTGGGAAGGCGACTGGCAGTCGGTCTACCCCTATCTGCAGGACGGTACGCTCGATCCTGTCATGGCCCACAAGGCGGAGAAGAGCGATGAGAAGACCGCCGAGGAGTTCAAACAGTACTACCAGCGCGGCTACAAGACGGATGTCGATCGCATCGAAATCGATGGTCAGACCGTGGTCTTTCATGAAGACGGCGAGACGATGTCCGGCGAGTATGCCTATGATGGCTACGAGATCCTGACCTACGCGGCCGGCAATCGTGGCGTGCGTTACATCTTCGAGCTCGAGGAAGGCGGTGACGAGCTGCCGGACTACATCCAGTTCAGTGACCACAGCATCTTTCCCACCGATGCCGGCCACTACCACCTCTACTGGGGGGATGATCGCGCCGCCCTGCTGGAAGAGGTCAAGAACTGGCCGACCTACTACCCCTCGAGCTTTAGTGGCGAGCAGATCGTCGAGGCAATGAAAGCGCATTGACGGTCGGGGTCGCGGCCGGCCCCGACCCGGGTTGCCGGGGCTTGAAAGCCGACGTGGATAACCTCACCCTGTTGAAGAGGGCCCCGCATGGGGCCCTCGATCGGTCACGAGATCGAATCTGAAACCATTCCGACTTTGCCAAAGGAGGTATTGGATGTCAGTGCAGACATCGTCCAGCCGACCGTTGTCCGAGACCCGCGTGCGCAGTGCTCCGGGGCCGGGGGAAGATCCCTATCCGACCCGCCTGCGCGAACCGCTGGACCTGCCGTGGCTCAATCGTCGCGAACCCGTCGTCAAGGGCGAGGCCAGTCAGGGCCCGCTGTCCACCGAGCAGCTTGCCCGCTTCGAGCGACAGGGCTTTCTGTTCGAGCCCGACTTCCTGAGTGGCGAAGAGCTCCAGGCCCTGCGTGGCGAGCTCGATGCGCTGCTCGACCGCGATGACTTTCGCGGCCAGCCGTTCGCCATCACCGAACCCCGCGGCAACGAGATTCGTTCCCTGTTTGCCGTGCATTTCCTGTCGCGGCTCTTCAGCCGTCTGGCCAACGACGATCGCCTGGTCGGTCGTGCCCGTCAGATCCTCGGGGGTGAGCCCTATGTGCATCAGGCGCGTATCAACTACAAGCCGGGTTTCGAGGGGCAGGGATTCAACTGGCACTCGGATTTCGAGACCTGGCACGCCGAGGACGGCATGCCCGGCATGCATGCGGTCAGTGCCTCCATCGTGCTCACCGACAACCATACCTTCAATGGCCCGCTGATGCTGGTGCCGGGCTCCCATCGGGTCTTCATTCCCTGCCTGGGGGAAACGCCGGATGACCATCACCGCCAGTCACTCAAGCAACAGGAGTTCGGTGTGCCGGGGCGTGATGCCCTGCGTCGCCTGATCGACCGCCATGGCATCGAGGCGCCCACCGGCGCGGCGGGCGGGTTGCTGCTGTTCGACTGCAATACCCTGCATGGCTCCAATGCCAATATGTCACCGGACCCACGCAGCAACGCCTTTTTCGTCTACAACCGGCGCGACAACCGCTGTGGCGAGCCCTTCGCCGCGGATCGGCAGCGTCCGCGCTTCCTTGCCCATGCGCCGGATGAAAGCTGGTCGCCGCATGCCTGACGCACGCGTAGACTGAGGGCCTGGCCCACTATTCGGCCTCACCCGCAGAAGGAGTCGACCATGCGTTTCGTTCCCCGCTTTACCGACGGCCGCGAGTTTCCCGAACCCCTGGGCAAGATCGTCTGCGTCGGTCGCAACTATGCCGAGCATGCCCGGGAAATGGACTCGCCGGTGCCCGATGAGCCGCTGTTGTTTCTCAAGCCGGCGACCAGTGCGGTGGACATGGAGGCGGTCATCGAGGCGCCCTTCACGTGGGGCGAGGTGCATTACGAGACCGAGCTGGCGCTGTTGATCGGCGAGCCGCTCAGCGATGCCGCACCGGATCTGGCCGAGCGGGCCATCGTGGGCCTCGGCCTGGCACTGGATCTGACGCTGCGGGATGTCCAGACCCGTCTGAAGGACAAGGGGCATCCCTGGGAAATCGCCAAGGCCTTCGATGGCGCCTGTCCGTTGTCGGCATTCCTGCCGCTTGTCGAGGCGCCCAACTGGAGTGCGCTGGAATTCGACCTGGCGGTAAACGGCGAGCCTCGCCAGCATGGCCTGGGCGCCGAGATGCTGTTCTCGGTGCCGGTGCTGGTGGCCGAGATGAGCCGGCATTTCACCCTGCTGCCCGGCGACGTCATCCTGACGGGCACGCCGGCCGGTGTCGGCGAGCTGCCGCGTGGTGCCAGCCTCGATTTGCAGATGACCGGCGGCCTGCACATACAGACGCGCGTCGCGGAATAAGGTGGCGCCAGCCGGGGCAGGGAGTGACTCGGCGCCATGCATGACAAGGCCCCGCCGGGCGCGTCCCGGCGGGGCCTTGTCGTAGGTGGCGTCTGCCGGACAGCCCGCAGGCTGTCCTGGCGTCAGGCCTATTGCGCCTTGAGCTTATAGGCCACGACGTAGTCGCCGATGGTGGTACCGATGGAGCCATGTCCCCCGGCAACCTGGACGACCATCTGCTCGCCCTCGCTGTTGAGGTAGGTCATCGGGGTGGCCTGTCCGCCGGCCGGCAGCCGGGCTTGCCACAGCTGCTCGCCGGTTTCGAGGTCATAGCCGCGCAGGTAGTCATCCACGCTGGCCGCCATGAAGACCAGGCCGCTCTCGGTGATGACGGGGCCACCGATACCGGGTACGCCCATCTTGATGGGCAACGGCAGGGCCGTCATGTCCTCGACGGTACCGTTCTTGTGCTTCCAGACGGTCTCGCCGGTCCGCAGGTCGGCGCCGGCCACATAGCCCCAGGGAGGCTGCTGGCAGGGCACGCCCAGCGGCGACAGGAAGGGCTTCATGTCGACCGCGTAGTCCGCGCCGGCGTTCTCGTTGATGCCCTGCTCGCCCTGGTTGGTCTTGCCCAGGTCGGCGCCGTCCTTGGGCACCAGCGTCGAGGTGAAGGCCAGGTAGAGCGGCATGCCGAACATCACCTGACGCTTCGGGTCGACGGCGATGCTGCCCCAGTTGAAGACGCCGAAGTTGCCCGGGAAGACGATGGTGCCCTGCTCGGAAGGCGGCGTGTACTGCCCTTCGTAGCGCAGCGACTTGAACTGAATGCGGCACATCAGCTGGTCGAGCGGCGTCGCCCCCCACATGTCGGATTCCTGCAGCTTGGGCGGCCGGAAGCTGAGGCTGGAGACCGGCTGCGTCTCCGCGGCGTAATCGCCCTCGATGGTGCCCTGCGGAGCCGGCTTCTCGGAGATCGGCAGAATGGGCTCACCGGTCTTGCGGTTCAGGACATAGACATCGCCCTGCTTGGTGGGAATCACCAGCGCCGGCTGGGTGCCCTGTTCGGTCTCGAGATCGAGCAGGCTGGGCTGCGCCGGTGTATCCATGTCCCAGAGGTCATGGTGCACGAACTGCTGGACCCACTCGACCTGGCCGGTCTCGAGGCTCAAGGCCACCACGGAGCTGGCGTACTTCTCTTCCGCCGGGCTGCGGAACATGCCGAGCTGGTCCGGCGTGCGGTTGCCCATGGGGAAGTAGATCATGCCCAGTTCTTCGTCGGCGCTGGCGATCGACCAGCTGTTGGGCGAGCTGGTGGAGTAGGTCTCGTCCTCGGCGATCGGTGCCGTTTCGTCCGGATTGCCGGCGTCCCAGTTCCAGACCAGTTCTCCCGTCCTGGCGTCGTAGGCGCGGATCACGCCGGACGGCGACTCGACGGCATAGTTGTCGTTGACCGAGCCGGCCACGACGACCTTGCCGTCGGCCACCACGGGGGGCGAGGTGGAGTAATAGAACCCGTCCTGCTTGAACGGCATGTTGTGCATCAGGTCAAGCTCGCCGTTGTCGGCGAAGTTCTCGCAGCGCGCGCCGGTCGCCGGATCGACCGCGACCAGGCGGGCATCGGAGGTCGGCAGGAACAGCTGGCCATCGCATTGCATGGGGTCCTGGTCTTCCGCCGGCTGGCTGGCGGCCTGCACCTCAAGGCTATCCGGCTCGCCGTCACTGGGCGGCAGATAGGATACGCCGCGGCAGGTCTGGTGCTGGCGCGAGCTTTCGGCGGGCACCTTGGCATCATAGACCCACTGCTCCTGACCGGTGTCGGCATCCAGGGCGATCAGCCAGTTATGCGGCGTACACACGAACAGCGAATTTCCCACCTTGAGCGGTGTGGCCTCGTAGGTGGTTTCGGTGACGTCGTCCGGGCCCATCATGTCGCCGGTGCGGTACTGCCAGGCGAGCTCCAGGTCATCGACGTTTTGTGGCGTGATCTGCTCGAGCGGCGAGAAGCGTTGGCCCATGTTGCTGCGCCCGTAGGCGTGCCAGCTCTCCCTGGGCGAATCCCCGGTATCCGGAGACTCGGCGACCACATCGCGATTCAGCTCGCCTTCGACACGGTGTTGGTCCACGGCCATGCTGGCCAGGGTGCCCACGCCGATGATCGCCCAGACGGGCAGCAGCACGGCCAGGCCGGCACGACTGGCGCCCTTGGCGGGTATCAGCAGCGGGATGGCGAGTATCAGGAAAAGGCCCAGGCGGGTCGCCAGGGGCCACCAGTCATACCCTGACTCCCACAGCGACCAGGCAGCGGTGGCGATCAGGAAGAGGGCATAGAGCAGCTGGGCCGTGGGGCGCCGCGAACGCGTCATGGCACCGACCACGATCAGGAGTACGCCGGTCAGTGCGTAGTACCAGCTACCGTCGAGGGTGATCAGCCAGATGCCGCCCCCCAACAGCGCCAGCCCCACGAGCCAGAAGATGAGTGAAACGATGAACATGAGCCTAGCTCCTTGCCAAGGAAGGTACCTGGAATATGGCCGCGTGGCCGTGGTCGACGCAAAGGGTGCCTGTCGGATCCCCACAAGAGGACGGCAAGAGGCGTGGACGAGGTGCGTGCAACCCGCGTGCGGCGAGGGATTCAGGCGAAGAGGTTACCGCTCAATGATATAATAGTTAGCCTGAGAATTAAAGCGCCAGCCCGGCGGGAGCGTGCCGGACGGGCGTCCGGCGGTTGTGTCCGGCCGAGCATCAGGGCTTGCCCAGCTTTCACGCCGCAGGCGCGGGGAGAGGCAATGGTGCCTCGGCCAGGCGCTGCTTGAGGATGGTGCGGAAGCGGTCCGGGTCATGGGGAGTCAGGTCGTGGGCCGGCGGATCCACGTAGACCACCAGCAGGCGCGAGAGCCAGTAGCGCAATGCCGTCATGCGCAGCATCATCGGCCAGGCATCGACTTCATTGGCGTCCAGCGGGCGCTGTGCCTGATAGGCGCCGAGGATGGCCGCGTAGCGCTCGGCGTCCAGGCGGCCGTCGTCGCGGGTCGCCCAGTCGTTGATGACGATGGCCAGGTCGAACAGCAGGTCGCCGGTACAGCCGTTGTAGAAATCGATCATGCCCCCCAGGCGCTCACCATCGAACAGGGTGTTGTCGCGGAAGAGGTCGCCATGCAGGGCGCCCTGGGGCAGTTCCGGCAGCCGTTCGAAATAGCCCTGGTAGGCTTCCAGCTCGTCCATCATCAACAGCTGGTCCTCGTGGGACAGATACGCCAGCACCTTGTGGTGCATGGGCAGGAGCCAGTGCAGGTCGCGCGGGTTGGGGCGATGCCCGGGGAAGTGCTGCGAGACCTTGTGCATATGGCCCAGGGCATCACCCAGCGCACGGCACTGGGCCAGATCGGGTTCGTGGGGGTGGCGGCCCGGCAGGCGTGGAAACAGCAGTGCCGGCTTGTCGGCCAGGCTGTGCAGGGCGACGCCATCATGGTCATGCAAGGGGCCGGGAACGGGCAGGCGGTGCTCGTCCAGGTAGTCGAGCAGCTCGACGAAGAAGGGCAGCTCCTCGTGCTCGCCCTGTTCGAACAAGGTCAGCACCAGTTCCTGACGGTCGGTGGTGACGAAGAAGGTGCTGTTCTCCGTGCCGGCAGGCACGCCCTCGACGGCAACCAGTGAGCCGGCGTCGAAACGCTCCAGAAAGGTCGCGACCTGAGCGTCGGTAAGCGGGGTGAATACGGCCATTGGGGTCTCGCGCAGACGATCTCAAATCGTCCATTGTAGCGGCTTGGTGCCTCGATGCACGAATCCGGGGCGGGAATCGTGCAAAAGTGTTCCGGTGAACACTCGGGGCCGCCGCTTACGCAGTCAGGGCCCGATCAGCTATCCTCGCGCACCCAGGCCGGAATGCTCAGGCTGCCGCCGTCCTGGCGCTCGAAGTCGCCGCCACCCTCCCGGTCGATCAGGTAGTAGCTGGCGCCGGAGGCCGGGCGCACCTCGATGGCGAACAGCTGACCGTTGAGGCGATATTCCTTGAGGGTGCGATCGTCTTCCTGGCGCGTGGTGACCTGGGGTTCAGGAGTCCCCGACTGGGCGATCGCCGGCGTAGCGGACAGTAGTAGGGCGCTGAGGCCGAGCAACAGGGCTAGCGAACGAAATGAAAACGGCATGGTTACCTCCGGGGCGGTCATCGGCGTCCAGTGTACGACGCGACGGCATCACGGCAAACATCGCCGGCAATGCGTATCATGGGGCATTAGAACTGCATTTACTTTCCGGGTTCCACGACCTGCGTTATTCAGACATCAATGGATGCCGACTCATGGCCAACACTCCCATCGTACTCGTCGACGGTTCTTCCTATTTATATCGAGCCTTTCATGCCCTGCCGCCGCTGATGACCTCCGATGGCCAGCCCACCGGGGCGGTCAAGGGCGTGCTGAACATGCTCAAGCGGCTGATCAAGGATTACCCCGACAGCCCCATGGCAGTGGTGTTCGATGCCCCCGGCAAGACGTTTCGCGACGAGCTGTACGCCGAGTACAAGGCGCAGCGCCCCCCCATGCCGGATGACCTGCGCTCCCAGGTGGCGCCGCTGCATGACTGCGTGCGGGCGCTGGGGCTGCCGCTGCTGTGCATCGAGGGGGTGGAGGCCGACGATGTCATCGGCACCCTGGCGCGTCATGCCACCGAGGCCGGTCGCGATGCAGTGATCTCCACCGGCGACAAGGACATGGCCCAGCTGGTCAACGGGCACATCACCCTGGTCAACACCATGAAGGATGAAACCCTCGACCCGGCGAGCGTCGAGGCCAAGTTCGGCCTGCCGCCGAGTTTGATCATCGACTACCTGGCCCTGATGGGTGACAAGGTCGACAACATTCCCGGTGTGGCCGGTGTCGGCGAAAAGACCGCCATCGGCCTGCTGCAGGGTATGCAGGGCGGCCTGGAGACCATCTATGGCGATCTCGAGAAAGTCAGGACGCTGAGTTTTCGCGGCGCCAAGACGCTGCCGAAAAAGCTCGAGGAAAACCGCGAGCAGGCCTTTTTGTCCTACGAGCTGGCGACCATCAAGACCGACTGCGAGCTGCCGGTGGGCCTGGATGATCTGCATATCGCCCAGCCCGATCGCGACCGTCTGGCGGAGCTGTATGGCCGCATGGAGTTCAAGACCTGGCTGGCCGAGCTGAAGGACGGCAGTGACGCCGGCGTCGATGATGTGGCCGGGGGCAGTGCCGCGGCGCCGGAGGAAAGCGCAGCGTCGAGCGAGGACCGGGAGCCGCGCCGCGATGTGGTCATCACCGAGCAGGCCACGTTCGACGAGTGGCTCGAGCGGCTCGCGGCCAGCGAGGCCTTCTGCTTCGATCTGGAAACCACCAGCCTGTCCTACATGGAAGCCGATATCGTCGGTGTCGGCCTGGCCCTGGAGCCCGGCGAGGCGGCCTACATCCCGCTGGCTCATGACTACCTGGATGCACCGGAGCAACTGGATCGTCGGGCGGTGCTCGAGGCGCTGGCACCGCTGTGGGCGGATGCCGGCAAGGCCAAGATCGGCCAGAACCTGAAATACGATGTCTCGGTGCTGGCGCGTCATGGCTACCCCGTGGCCGGGGCACTGCACGACACCATGCTCGAGTCCTATGTGCTGGATTCCACCGCCACCCGTCACGACATGGACTCGCTGGCGCTGAAGTATCTCGGCGAGACCACCCAGAGCTTCACCGACATCGCCGGCAAGGGCGCCAAGCAACTGACCTTCAATCAGGTCGCACTGGAGCAGGCCGCGCCCTATGCCTGCGAGGATGTCGACATCACCCTGCGGCTGCACCAGATACTGCGACCGCAGGTCGAGTCACAGGGCCGCCTGGCCGAGGTCCTCGACACGGTCGAGCGACCGCTGGTGCCGGTGCTGTCGCGCATGGAACGCAACGGTGTGGCGCTGGACCCGGAACGCCTGCACGTGCAGAGCCGCGAGCTCGGCGAGCGCATCCATGAGCTGGAGCAGCGCGCCCATGAACTGGCCGGGCGCGAGTTCAACCTGGGTTCGCCCAAACAGCTCGGGCAGATCCTGTTCGAGGAGCAGAAGATCCCGGTCCTCAAGAAGACGCCCAAGGGCGCCCCCTCGACGGCCGAGGGGGTGCTCGAGGAGCTGGCGCTGGACTACCCCCTGCCCAAGGTGATCATGGAGCATCGCGGCCTGTCCAAGCTGCGCTCGACCTATACTGACAAGCTGCCGCGACTGGTCGTGGCCGCGACCGGACGCCTGCATACCAGCTATCATCAGGCGGTCACGGCCACCGGGCGACTGTCATCGTCCGATCCCAACCTGCAGAACATCCCCATTCGCACCGAGGAGGGGCGGCGCATCCGTCAGGCCTTCGTGGCGCGGCCGGGATATCGGCTGGTGGCGGCGGACTATTCGCAGATCGAGCTGCGCATCATGGCGCACCTGTCCGGTGACAAGGGTCTGCTCGATGCCTTCGCCGAGGGGCGCGACATTCACGCCGCCACAGCCGCCGAGGTCTTCGGCGTAGCCCTCGATCAGGTCTCCGGCGAGCAACGACGCAGCGCCAAGGCCATCAACTTCGGCCTGATCTACGGCATGAGCGCCTGGGGGCTGGGGCGTCAACTGCACATCGAGCGCAACCAGGCGCAGGTCTATATCGACCGCTACTTCGACCGCTATCCCGGCGTGGCCCGCTACATGGAGCGCATCCGCGCCCAGGCGGCGGAGGATGGCTTCGTCGAGACGGTGATGGGGCGCCGCCTCCATCTGCCGGAGATTCACTCCCAGAATCGCAACCGTCGCCAGGGCGCCGAACGCACCGCCATCAATGCCCCGATGCAGGGCACGGCGGCGGACATCATCAAGCGTGCCATGATCGACGTCGACGCCTGGCTGGCGCAGGCCGACAGGAACGCCATCATGGTCATGCAGGTGCACGACGAACTGGTCTTCGAGGTCGCGGAAGACGAGGTCGGGACCTTCATCGACGAGGTCAAGGCGCGCATGCAGGGCGCCGCCGCGCTGGATGTGCCGCTGACCGTCGAAGCCGAGAGCGGTGCCAACTGGGACGAGGCTCACTGACGCCTCGCCGGCCCGTAACGCATCAGGCCCGCGGCGAGTGCCACGGGCCTGATGGATCAACCGAGCGTTGATTGACGCGGCGAGAGACGACGCCAATCAACCCTTCTTACTTAGCGCCAGCCGACGCGGTCGAAGATCTTGATCGCTTCGGGGTTGTTCTTGCCCAGCTCGCTGATGTTCAGCTGGTCCTTCTTGAAATCACCCCAGCCTTCCAGCACGTCGCTCTTCTCGGCCCCCTCGACGACCGGGAACTCGTAGTTGCCGGCGGCCAGATGCTCCTGCGCCTGGTCGGAGGCCAGGAATTCCAGGAAGCGCACGGCGTTGTCGTGGTTCGGCGCGTTCTGCACGACACCGGCACCACCGACGTTGACGTGGGCACCGCGGTCGTCCTGATTGGGGAACATGATCTCGACCTTGTCGGCGACTTCCTGGTCGGCGGCATCGTCGGACTGCATCAGGCGCACGTAGTAATAATGGTTGGCCACGGCGATGTCACACTCGCCACTGGCCACGCCCTTGATCTGGTCGGTATCACCGCCTTCCGGGTCGCGTGCCATGTTGTCGACCACGCCCTGGGCCCAGGCTTCTGCCTCTTCGGCGCCGTGATGGGCGATCAGCGAGGCCAGCAGCGACTGGTTGTAGATGTTGTTGGACGAACGAATGCAGACCTGGCCTTCATAGCGCGGATCGGCCAGATCCTCGTAGCTGGTCAGCTGCTCGGCGTCGACTTCCTCGGGGTTATAGAAGATGGCCCGTACGCGCTGGCTGAAGCCGAACCACTTGCCTTCCGGGTGGCGCATGGAGTCGGGCAGGCGCTCGCTCAGTGTCTCGGACTCCACGCCGGCGAAGGTGTCTTCCTGCTCGGCACGCCACAGGCGGCCTGCGTCGACGGTGATCATGACGTCGGCGGGGCTGGCTTCGCCTTCGCGCTTGATGCGCTGGATGAGCTGGTCGGAGCCGCCCTCGAGCACATTGACCTCGATGCCGGTCTCTTCCGTGAAGGCGTCGTAGAGCGCCTGGTCGGAGTCATAGTGACGCGCCGAGTAGACATTCACTTCGCCGTCGGCGGTGGCGTTGGCGGCGAAGGCCGAGCCGGTCAGCATGACGGCGAGCGGCAGGGCATAACGTGGGGTGTGTGACATGGCGGACATCCTGTCGATGTGGATGGAAAATTAATTAGAATGATAATGTATTGCATTCAATGTCATGACTCATTGAAGCGGCTGAGGGGGCAAACGTCAACCATGCACGGCGCAAAAGTTGACCCGGATGCACGGCGAAGGAGGTGGCAGCCTTGCCAATGACAACCCTTTACAGTCGCTTTCGCGTTACCATGTCCACTGAATTCCTGTGCCGGCGATCCCCATGCAACACGAGACCCCAGCGAATGCCGTTGAAGCGCCTCGCTCCGAGGCACTCGATATTCTGACCCTGACGGATGTCGAGCACCGTTATGGCCGGCACCGGGCGGTGGCGGGCATCGACCTGAGCGTCCGCCAGGGGGAGGTGGTCTGTCTGCTGGGGCCCTCGGGCTGCGGCAAGACGACCCTGCTGCGCATCGTGGCCGGGCTCGAAGTCTTGCAGGCGGGGCAGGTGAGCCTGGATGGGCGCTCCCTGGGCCGGCCACACGTGCCGCCGGAACGCCGCAACGTCGGCCTGGCGTTCCAGGAGGCGGCGCTGTTTCCGCACCTCAGCGTGCTCGAGAACGTGACCTTCGGGCTCAAGGCCCTGCCGGCCCGGCAACGCCGTGAGCGGGCGCAGGAACTGCTGGCGCAGCTGGGCATGGCAGACCACGCCGCGAGTTATCCGCATACCCTGTCCGGTGGCCAGCAGCAGCGTGTGGCGCTGGCCCGAGCCCTGGCGCCGGAGCCCGGCCTGATGCTGCTCGACGAACCCTTCTCGAGCCTGGATGCCAGGCTGCGCGACCGCATCCGGGATGACACCCTGCACGTGCTCAAGCAGCAGGGTGCCGGGGCCCTGCTGGTGACGCACGACCCGGAAGAGGCGATGTTCATGGCCGACCGCATCGCCCTGATGCGCGATGGCCACATCGTCCAGACCGGTACGCCCCGGCAGCTCTACTGTCACCCGGTCGACCCCTTCGTGGTCACCTTCTTCGGGTCAGTGAACGAGCTGTCGGGCGTGGTGAGCGATGGATACGTCAGTACCGCGGTCGGCGAGGTGGCCGCCCCGGGGATGGCGGATGGGGCCTCGGCCCAGGTGCTGGTCCGGCCCGAGGCCCTGTCGGTCGAAGCGCTCGACGCGCCGCCGGCGGACCATCACAGTCACGTGATCATGGCCAAGCTGCTGGGGCGTACCAGCCTGCTGCATATCTGCGCACATGGTCCGGGGCGCGAGTCGCATCTGCATGCGCGGGTTCCGGGGGTCTTTCTGCCCGAGCCGGGCCAGCCGGTGGCGCTGCGCCTGGACACCTCACAGGTGTTCGTCTTTCCCGCCGGGGCGGGAGCCACGCATGGCGAGACTTAACAGCACGACCGGAATGATGCCCACGACGACGATGGCCAGCGAGGCCGTAGAGGCCTCGGCCAGGCGCTCGTCGGATGCCAGATTGTGAGCGCGCACGGCCAGGGTATCGAAGTTGAAGGGACGCAGGATGATGGTCGCCGGTAGCTCCTTCATGACATCGACGAAGACCAGAATGGCGGCGGCCAGCAGACTGCCGCGCATGATCGGCGTGTGCACGTGGCGCAGCGTGCCGCTGGCCGTCTCGCCCAGGGTGCGGGCCGCCGCGTCCATGCTCGGCGTGACCTTGCCCAGGCTGGCCTCCAGCGCATTGAAGGACACCGCCAGGAAGCGCACCACATAGGCATAGATCAGGATGAAGGCCGAGCCGCTGAAGATCAGCCCGGCCATCACGCCATAGTGCTCGCGCAGCCAGCCATTGATCTGATCATCCAGCCAGGCGAAGGGGATCAGGATGCCCACCGCCACCACCGAGCCGGGGATGGCATAGCCCATGGCGGCGATGCGTGTGGCGCTGCGGGTCATAGGCCCCGGATTGAGGCGCGCGCCATAGCTCAACAGCAGCGCCAGGGCCACGGCGCACAGCGAGGCCAGAACCGCCAGAACCAGGCTGTTGCCGGCGAACTCGAGAAAGGCCGCGCCGAACAGGCTGTCACCGTCGGTGAGTGACAGGTAGGCCAGCAAGCCGCCGGGCAGCAGAAAGCCCACCAGGATCGGCATCAGGCAGGCCAGACAGGCCGCGGCTGCACGCCAGCCGGTCAGCGCGAATTGTGGCAGGCGCTGATAACGCCCCGTGGTCTGGAAATAGCGTCGCCGACCCCGCGAGGCCCGCTCCAGCAGCACCAGCACGATCACGAAGGTCAGCAGGCAGGCGGCCAGCTGGGCGGCGGCGACCTGTTCGCCCATGCCGAACCAGGTGCGGTAGATGCCGGTAGTGAAGGTATCCACACCGAAGTACTGCACGGCGCCGAACTCGTTGAGGGTCTCCATCAGCGCCAGCGAGACGCCGCCGACGATGGCCGGCCGTGCCAGGGGAATGGCGATGCCGCCGAACAGCCGCCAGGGCCCGCGTCCCAGGGTGCGACCGACATCCAGCATGCACACCGACTGCTCCATGAACGCCGCCCGGGTCAGCATGTAGACATAGGGGTAGAGCACCAGGGTGATCAGAATGGCGGCGCCGCCCAGCGAGCGGATCTCGGGAAAGATGTAGTCGTCGGCCCCCCAGCCGAACGCCTCCCTCAGCCAGCTCTGCAGCGGCCCCGCATATTGCAGGAAATCGGTATAGGCGTAGGCGATCACATAGGTCGGTACCGCCAGCGGCAGCAACAAGGCCCACTCGAAGAGGCGGCGACCGGGGAAACGGCACATCACCACCAGCCAGGCCGTGCCGGTGCCGATGACGAAGGTGCCGATGCCCACCGCCAGCACCAGCAACAGGGTGTTGGTCAGATAACGTCCGAGAACGGTGCTGGCCAGGTGCTGCCAGATGCCGTCCGTGGGCATGACGATGTGCGCCAGTACCACCAGCACGGGTAGCGCGACGATGGACGCGATGGCGAGCGTCAGCAGGCTCCAGGCATCGAAGCGACGGCCGGAAACCGGCCGAATGGCGGTGGCAGGGTCTGTGCGGGACAAGGCGTGCAGCCTCCCGGGCGTGTCCAGTGGGCCAAGGCGCGAATGATAGCAGCCGTCGCGCCCCCTGACAGCCCGCCCACCGGGCGGGCTGTGGCAGGTGGCCCATGGTCAGCGGCCGATCAGCAGCGCCGGCAGCCCCGTGATCAGGGACGGGAACACGGCCATCAGCACGCAGGCCAGCACGATCAGTGCGCAGAAGGGAATGACGGCCCGGTAGAGGTCGACGATCTCGATGCCCTCGGGGGCCACGCCCTTCAGATAGAACAACGCATAGCCGAACGGCGGCGTCAGGAAGGAGGTCTGCAGCACCACCGCCACCATCACCACGAACCACAGCACATCAATGCCCATCTGTTCGACGATGGGCAGCATGATCGGGAAGCTGAGCAGCACGATGCCGGTCCAGTCGAGGAACATGCCGAGGATGAACACCAGGAACAGCATCAGGATCAGAGCCCCGGTGGTGCCGCCCGGCATGGCCATGACCACCTCGCTGATGACTTCCATGCCGCCACCGATGGAGAACACCCCGGTAAAGGCGGTGGCGCCCACCAGCACCAGCATGACCATGGTGGTGGTCTTGCTGGCCTCGATCAGGGTGCGGTAACAGGTCGCGAAACTGCGGTCGCCGAAGATCAGGAAGAGCACGAAGGCAATGGCCACGCCGATGGCCGAGGCCTCGGTGGCGGTGGCGATGCCCGTGAACAGCGACCCCAGCACGCCCAGGATCAGGGCCATGGGCGGCAGCACGTAGCGGGCGAGCATGCCCAGCAGCTCGCCGGCCGAGGTCTCGGCGCGCTCGGCGGCGGGTACCGGTGGCCCGTAGGCGGGCTTGAGGTAGCAGATGATCAGCACATAGAGCGCGTACATCACGCCCAGCATCACGCCCGGCACCAGGGCGCCGGCGAACAGCGCGCCCACCGAGACCGGCGAATAGCTGGCCATCAGGATCAGCATGATGCTCGGCGGAATCAGGATGCCCAGGCAGCCGCTGGCCATGATCACGCCGGTACTCAAGTGCTTGTTGTAGGAGTACTTGAGCATCGGCACCAGGGCGATCATGCCCATCACGGCGATCGAGGCGCCGACGATGCCGGTGGTCGCCGCCAGCAGCACCGAGACGATGACCACGGTCAGTGCCAGGCCGCCGCGCAGGTTGGCCAGCAGCAGGCGCATGGTATCGAACATCTTCTCGGTCACGCCCGAGTCGTTGAGGAAGCGTGCCATGAGAATGAACAACGGAATGGCGACCAGGACGTAGTTGTCCATGGCGTTGCCGTAGATGTTGTTGATCAGGATGCCGAGCGTGCTGGCGCCGGGCCCCAACCAGGCACCGAGCACCGCCACGCCGCCCAGCACGAAGGCCAGCGGGTGGCCCATGAAGAGCCCGATCAGCAAGCCGCCGAACATGAAGAGGGTGAGCATTTCGGCATTCATGCAGGATTCTCCTCACGCAGCGACTGAACGGCCCTGAGTACCACGGCAATGGCCTGGAGCAGCAGCAACACCGCGGTGACGACGATCACGGCCTTCACCGGATAGACCGGAATGGCCACCATGCCGTAGGTGGTCTCGCCACGACTGAAGGAACGCTCGAAGAAGCTCCAGCCGAGGCTGAGCAGCATCCAGATGAAGGGCACGAAGAAGATCAGGTAGCCGAGGATCTCCAGCGCGGCCTGTTTGCGGCGTGACAACAGCCGCTTGAGCACGTCGACTTCCACATGGGCATGATGGCGCAGGCCGTAGGCGGCCATCAGCATGAAGTGAGCGCCGAACAGCATCTTGGTGACATCGAACGCCCAGTCACTGGGGCGCCCGATCAGAAAACGCATGGCGATATCGTAGATCACGATCGCCGTGATGACGGCGAGCAGCGGGGCAATCAGTCGCCCGAATGCCTCGTTGAGGCTATCGATGGCCTTGGCAATGGCGTTCATAGAGAGGCTTCCGGCATCAGTCGTTGTGGACGAGGGTAGGCCGGTACCGGGGTGAGCCGTGAAGGCCCACCTCCGGGATGGCTGTTGAGGAAATGCTGATTAAATCGCCGAGCGCTGTGAAGCGCAAGGCGCACGGAGCGCAGAAAGCGAGACATAACAAATAGTTAGGCGAGCTTTCTAGCACCGCGCAACATAGCGATTTACGCGCGCAGGCATTTCAGCAGTTTTTCCTTACTCCATGCAGGCTTCAATCTCCTCCAGCGACGGCAGGTTGTCGGTCACCCGGCTCATGTTGAAGGGCACCGAGATATCGCGCCAGTTGGCGTAGTGCTCCAGGTAGCTGACCATGGAGTGATAGACCTTGGCGTGCATCGGATCCTCGCAGGCGCCCTGCACGATCACCTCGTTGGTGATGCGCTGAATCTCGGCCAGGTCGTCCTCGGACAAGTGGCTGATCTCGGTGCCATCCTCGAGGAACTTCACCGTGCCCTCGGTGGACTGGCGCTCGGACCAGGCCAGCGACCACGCCATGGTGGCGTCGGCGGCGATCCTGAGTTTCTCCTGGGTCTCCTCGGAAAGCGCGTCCCAGGCGTCCTGGTTGATCATCACGCCGAACACGCTGGCCGACTGGTGCCAGCCCGGCGTCAGCCAGTAGTCGGCGACTTCACTGAAGCCGGCCTTGTAGTCCACGCCCGGTGTGGAAAACTCGGCGCCGTCGACCACGCCGCGCTCGATGGCCTGGTAGATCTCGCCACCCGCCAGGGTGACCTGGGAGCCGCCCAGCTGCTCCAGTACGCGCCCCTGATCGCGGCCGGAAAGGCGCAGGCGCTTGCCTTCCAGATCGGCCAGGCTCTCGATGGGCGTGCCGCCGCGGAAGCCGGACTCATTGTTGGTGATGCCGTAGGGCAGATAGACCATGTTGTACTGGCCGTAGACTTCCTGATAGAGCTCGAAGCCGCCCCACTGCTGAATCCAGTTGAGGTAGTCGACGCCGTTGAACAGGCTGG
The DNA here is from genome assembly GCF_030409265.1 of Halomonas sabkhae. NCBI lineage: Bacteria > Pseudomonadati > Pseudomonadota > Gammaproteobacteria > Oceanospirillales > Halomonadaceae > Halomonas > Halomonas sabkhae. The sequence goes on along the minus strand of NZ_JAUFPM010000005.1, from coordinate 157,515 downwards.
TGGTGGTGGCCAGCGGCGAGAAGGCCGGGCTGCGACCCGCCCAGTAGCCGGGCCAGTCGCCCGCGGCCTGGATGCTGCCGGTCTCGGTGGCATCGAAGACCTCGGTGCCGGGCATCAGGGTGCCACCGGCGCGGAAGTCGATCTGCAGCTCGTCGCCGGTCAACTGGTTGACCAGCTCGACCCAGTGGCGATCGATCTGAATCAGGTCCAGGTTGTCCGGCCAGGTGGTCGTCATGGTCCACTTTTCCTGGGCCTGGGCGGAGCCTGCCAGAGTGGCCAGGGCAATGCCGGCGGCCAGGCCGGTAAGGGCAAAGCGTTTCATCATCGAGAACTCCCTAAGGCGATTGTTGTGCTTCTTCAGAACAGACAGCGACTTTCACGCTCCTGCTTGTCAGGGGGCATGCCAATCATCAAGCTAGCATGATGATCTGTTGATGCCCGATGTCCACTATAGTCGTGTTTCGTCCCACGTGGCGAAGTCGGCATGGCCCGGAAGGCCCGTGTATCATCATTGAATATCAGAGAGTTATGCGCTTCTCACGCAGGTGAGTGCTGCGTTGCCGCAATGCAAGCAAGCGTTTAATCGGGCCGTGGGATTAGACCAAAGTTGATGCAGCCAGGAGGCCAGGATGCCGCCAGCCACCCCGTTTCACCTGCCACCGCTGCTGAGGGCCTTCCAGCAGGCGCTCGAGGCACGCGACTGGCGCGGTCTGCTGTGGATCGACGGCCCCGCCGAGGAAAGCCGGGCACGCGGGCAGGCGCTGTGGCAGGGCAGCGGGTGGCAGGAGGCCCTGTGGGTGGCCCCGCAGCGTCCGTCCATGGTGCCCGAGTCGCAGTGGATCCCCGCCGGCAAGGCGCGCACGCGACTCGGCGGCGAACAGGATCTGGTGGTCTTCGATGCGGTCTCGGCGGAGGCGGGCTTCGACCCCGACGCCTTCGGCGCCCTGTCCGGCACGCTGCGCTCGGGTGGCTTGATGGTACTGATGACGCCGGCTGACTGGGGCGCCAGGCCGGATGCCGATTATGGTCGCCTGGCCGAGCACCCCTGGTCGGCCGCCGAGCTCTCCTGTCGGTATCTGGCGCGTCTGGCGGGGCTGCTCGCCGAGGCACCGGACATTGCCCGCTGGGGGGCGGGGCAGTCGCCCGCCGTCCCGTCGTTCAGCGCCGCGGCTCGCCATGACGCCACTCCGCCACCGGCTGACACGGCCTGCCTGACCCGGGATCAGGCCGATGCCGTGGCGCGGCTGGTGAGTCTGCGCCGGCGACGCCCGCTGGTGATCACCGCCGACCGGGGGCGCGGCAAGACGGCAGCGCTGGGGATCGCCTGTGCCCGCCTGCTGGAACGGGGCGTGGCGGAGGTGCTGGTGACGGCCCCGCGTGCCGCGGCAGTGGCGGGGCTCTTCGAGCGTTTGGCGGCGCTGTGCCCCCAGGGCGAGCGACAGGGGCAGCAGTTCACGCTGGGCGATGGCCGGGTGAGCTTCGTGGCGCCGGATGAGCTGCAGGCGCGGGTCGAACGTGGCGAGGCGGGCGGCGCCGGGCGCTGGTTGCTGGTCGACGAGGCGGCGGCGATTCCCGCCGGCCTGCTGGGCGACTGGCTGGAAGTCTTTCCGCGCATCGCCTTTGCCACCACCGTGCACGGCTATGAAGGTGCCGGGCGCGGTTTTGCCCTGCGCTTTCGCGAACGCCTGGACCGTCAGACGCCGGCGTGGCGCGAGTGCCACCTGGCGGCCCCGGTGCGCTGGGCGCCAGGCGACCCGCTGGAAGCGCTGACCGCACGCTTGCTGATGCTGGACGCGGAACCCGAGGACGTCCGGCCGGGGCCGCTGCAATGGCGACGTGAGTCGCGTCAGGCGCTGAGCCGCCACGAGCCGCGCCTGCGGGCCATCTTCGGCCTGCTGGTGCAGGCGCATTATCGCACCACCCCGGCCGACCTGCGCCGTCTGCTGGATGCGCCGGATAGCCGGGTCGTCAGCCTGTCCCGCGACACCACTGAGCCGCCGGGTGTCGCCGCGGTGGCGATCACCAGTGACGAGGGCGGTTTCGACGCCGAACTGGCCGAGCGCGTGGCGCGAGGCGAGCGTCGTCCGCGAGGGCATCTGCTGGCCCAGTCACTGGCCGCCCATGCCGGCGAGCGCGAGGCGCTGACCGCACGCTTGCGGCGCATCGTGCGCATCGCCGTGGCCGATGCCTGTCGACGGCAGGGCCTGGGCGGCCAGTTGCTGGACGCCGAAGCGCGCGAGGCCAGAGACGCCGGCATGGACCTGCTGGGCGCGAGTTTCGGCGCCGAGCCCGGCTTGCTGGCCTTCTGGCAGTCGCGGGGCTTTCGGGTGGTGCGTCTGGGCATGACCCGCGAGACCGCCACCGGCGAACATGCCCTGATGATGGTTCAACCACTGAGCGCGACAGGCGATGCCCTGGTATCGCGCCTGACCCGGCGCTTTCGGCGTCAGCTGCCCGGATTGCTGGCCTTCGAACTGGCCGAGCTCGAGCCCCAGCTGGTCCTGGCGTTGCTGGCCGAGGAGTCGACCGAAGGGCAGCCGGCTGAGCTATCGGACGAGGACCGGCGCGACCTCGAGGACGTGGCTCACGGCCAGCGCGACCCGAGCCTGGTGCGGCCGGCCATGCAGGCGCTGGTGGCCTCGGTGGCGCCCACGGGGCAAGGCGATCACGAGCTTGCCATCCTGGCGGCCTGGGCCTTTCAGGGGCGTGGTGACGCCTGGCTCGCCCGGCGTCTGTCACTGAGCGGGGCGCGTCAGGTGGCGGCCTGGCGACGCGCGACACTGGCCGCCTGGCTGCCCTGACGGCGAGGCGCTGACAGCACTTCCCAAGCCCGGGGTCGGCGGGTAGAGTCGGCGGGTCAACCACGGTATAGAAGCGCCATGAACGCACATCTCGAACAACTCGCGCCACAGGCAGTGTGGCGCCATTTCCGCACACTGTGCGACACGCCGCGCCCCTCGGGCCACGAGGCCACACTGGTGGCGAAACTGGAAGCCTGGGCCGATGGCCTCGGCCTGGCCCATGATCGTGACGATTTCGGCAATCTGCGTATACGCAAGCCGGCGACTCCCGGCCACGAGGCGGCCCCCGGCGTGATCCTGCAGGGGCACCTGGACATGGTCGCCCAGGCCAATGCCGAGCATCCCCATGACTTTACCCGCGACCCCATCGCCACCCATGTCGTGGATGGCTGGTTGCAGGCGGAGCACACCACCCTGGGGGCCGACAACGGCCTGGGGGTCGCTGCGGCCCTCGCCGTGCTGGAAGACGACACCCTGACTCACGGCCCGCTCGAGGCGCTTTTCACCCTCGAGGAAGAATCCTCCATGGGTGGCGCCCTGAACCTGGCCGAGGACTGGCTGGAAGGCGATATTCTGCTCAACCTGGACTCCGAGGATCGCGGTCAGGTCTACATCGGCTGTGCCGGCGGTGCCGATGTGGTGGTCGATGCCCAGTTTCCCACGCGGGCCGTGGAAGCGGGGGAGGCCTTGATGCGTCTCTCGCTGAGCGGCCTGACCGGCGGTCATTCCGGCATCGATATCGACAAGGGCCGCGGCAACGCCAATCGGCTGCTGGTGCGTGCCCTGCGCTGGCTCGAGGCCTGCGGGGCCCGCCTGGTCGACTATCAGGGCGGCACGCTGCGCAATGCCTTGCCCCGCGAGGCCTTCGCCACCCTGGCCATGCCCGAGGAGGAAGTCGCGGCGGCGCAGCAGCGCATGGTCAGGCTGCAACAGGAATGGCGCGACGAACTGGCGGGAGTCGATGATGGCCTGCAACTGACCCTCGAGCCCAGCACGGCCGATGGCAGCGCGGCCCTGGGGCGCGATGCCAGCCGTCTGCTGGTCAATGCGCTGCATGCCGCGCCCTGTGGCGTCGAGCGCATGAGTACGGCGGTTCCCGGCGTGGTGGAAACCTCCAACAACCTGGGCGTGGTGAGCCTGGCAGAAGGGCGCTTCCACCTCTGTGCCCTGGTGCGCTCATTGCGCGACAGCGCCGGGGCCGATCTGGCCGACCGCTTCGCTGCGCTGTTCGAGCTGATCGGCGCGCGCACCCGGGTCGAGAACGCCTACCCCGGCTGGACGCCGGCCCCGGAGAGCCCGCTGCTGGCGCGCTTCTGCGACCTGCACCGCCAGCGACTGGGCATCGAGCCGGCGGTCAAGGTGATTCATGCCGGCCTCGAGTGCGGCATTCTGGGCGCCAAGTATCCGGGACTGGCGATGATTTCCTTTGGTCCGCTGATCCGCGGTGCCCACTCGCCGGATGAGCGCGTCGAGATCGACTCGGTCGAGGAGTTCTGGGACATGTTGCGCGCCCTGGTCGAGGACCTGGCGAGCGCGACGGCGTGAAGGGGGCGACATGAAGGAAGCCTGGCTGGCGCTGCCGGCCTGGGGGCTGCCGCTGGGGCTTGGCGTGCTGGTGCTGGTCAGCCTGGTCTGGGGAGTCGTGCAGTATCGCCGTCATGCCGCCGTGGCCGCGCGCCTGGCCGAGCGCGAGGCGGCCGCCCGGCGTCTCGAGCAGGAACTGACGCAGAGCGATGCGCAGCTGGACGGCAGCCGGGAGCGTCTGGCCAGTGTCGAAGCGAGCCTGGCCCAGGCTCAGCAGCAACTCGCCGAGCAGCGGGAGCGCTCGGCGCGCCTGGAAACCGAGCGCGATCAGGCCGCGCTGCGCCACCGCGAACAGGTGGCCGTGATGGAAGATGCCCGCGAGCGCCTCAAGGATGAGTTTCACCAGCTCGCCGGCCAGGTCTTCGACGAGCGCCAGCGCACCTACAGCGCCCAGAGCCGCGAGAGCCTGGAGGCGCTGCTCAAGCCCTTCCGCGAACAGGTCGAGCAGTTCCGCAAACGGGTCGAGGAGCTGCATGGTCAGGAGCAGCGTGAGCGCGGCACCCTCAAGGCCCAGCTCGATCAGCTGGCCGATCTCAATGCCCAGCTGGGCGATGAGGCGGCCGGGCTGGCGCGAGCCCTCAAGGGCGACCAGAAGGCCCAGGGCAACTGGGGCGAGCTGATCCTCGAGCGGGTGCTGGAGCGCAGCGGGCTGAGACGCGACATCGAATACCGTCGGGAAGTCACGCTGCGTGATGAACAGGGGCGCCGCCGCCCCGATGCCATCATCTATCTGCCGGAAGATCGTCATCTGGTGGTGGATGCCAAGGTATCGCTGAGTGCCTGGACGCGTGTCGTCAATGCCGAGGACGAGGCCCAGCGCGAGGCGGCGATGCGCGAGCATCTGCAGTCGCTGCGCTCGCACGTACAGAGCCTGGCGGCCAAGGATTATCCGAACCTCTCGACGCTGCGCTCGCCGGATTTCGTGTTTCTCTTCGTGCCCATCGAGCCGGCCTTCGCGGCGGCCTTCGAGCGCGACGCCAGCCTCTTTCAGGAGGCCTTCGACCGCCAGGTGGTGATGGTCACGCCGACCACCCTGCTGGCCAGCCTGCGCACCGTAGCGGGACTGTGGAGCCTGGAACGCCAGAACGAGAATGCGCGCCTGATCGGCGAACGCGCCGAGCGCCTGCTCAACAAGTTCAGTGGCTTCGTCGAAAGCCTGGATGAGGTGGGCCGGCACCTGGAGCGTGCCAGTGACAGTCATCGCCGCGCCATGCAGCGCCTATCGACCGGGCAGGGCAGCCTGGTGTCCCAGGCCCGCGAGCTCGAGCGCCTCGGTGTGCGCATGAAAAAGCCGCTGCCCGACGCCCTGGTGCGTGCCGCCGAGGAAACGGATTCCCCGGGGGATGGCGAACACAACGACGCCGCCCCGGAAGGCGGCGACGATGACGGACCGGATTGAAGATCAATCAGTGCTTCTGCCGAGGGTGTCGACAAAAGTCACGAGCGACGCCCGGGCAAGGCGAGTTTCAACACCGTCCTGGCGAGCGCAGTAATTTGCCGGCAGCCTCTCAGCCGAGATAGGCGTTCAGCATCCAGATCGTCTTCTCCTGCTCGCGGATGTAATCGCCCACCTGGGAGGCCGTGCCTTCATCATCGGCGTCGGAGGCCAGCGACAGGATCTCGCGCTGCAGGTCGATCAGCGTCTGATAGCCCTGGACGATGCCGCGCACACAGGCTGCCCCGTCGTGGATGTCCTTCTGTTCCTCGATGGTGGCGAGCTTGAAATAGTCACTGTAGGCGTGAACCGGCTTGTGGCCGAGGGTCAGGATACGCTCGGCAACCTCGTCGATCTTGGCCAGAAGGTCGGTGTAATACTCCTCGAACTTGGTGTGCAGCTCGAAGAAGTTGTCACCCTTCACATTCCAGTGATAGCCACGCACGTTCATGTAGAACAGTTGATAGTTGGCCAGCAGGGCGTTGAGTCGCTCGGCGAGATGGCTGGCGCTTCCAGCGTGAAGACCAATGCTGTTGGTATCGCTCATGCAGTACCTCCTTGAATTCGTGCTGTCGAGTCTAGGCGCAATGGAGTGAAGCGTGAAACGAATTCCCTTCATTGACACCATAGGGTTGATACATGACATGCGGGCGACAGGGCGGGGCTTCAAGGTATCGAGGCAGGTTGCCTGCTAGACTGACGGCAGACTTCAAGGAGTGCAGCCCCATGATGGGTGGATACGGGAAAGTCCTGGGCGTGATCGGGTGCCTGATGCTGGCGGGCTGTCAGACGACGCCCAACCGCATGCCGGAGGCCGAGCCGTTGCCGGCCGCGGCCTGCCAGTGGCCAGTCACGGAGCAGACCGGGCTGGTGCAGGTGGTCGGGGCGCTGGAACGACGCGGTTTCCTGGTGCGCGATACGGATACCGCGCTGGGCGTGGTCAGTGCCGAACGCACGCGGCGCGTGCTCTATCACAATGCCGTCTCGCCGCGCCCGCGCCTGGGCGGTTTCCTGTTCGGCGGCAGTGGTGGCCATGTGTCATCCGGCATCGGGCTCGGCGTCGGCTTTGGTGGCGGCCCCGGCTATGATGAGGCCACGCGCCTCGAGCGGGTTTCCGTGCAGGTCGGCAAACAGCAGGCCACGGTGTCCCGGGATATCCAGCTGTTCGACTGGCGAGGCCAGCAGGTCGAGTCGAGAACCGCCAGTGATGGCCGCTTCTGTCAGACGTTACGCGATGCCATGGCCGGTGAAGGGAGTTCATCATGACAGCACGGATGCGTGTATTGGCGCTGATGGTCGTCCTGCTGCTTGGCCCGCTTGCCGGTTGTGCCAGCACGCCGGCCCCCGTCGAGCCCCTGTCGGGCCGCCTGGCAGGCTCGGTGAGCGAGGCGCTGGACGCCTCGGTCAGGCTGCTGCTGGAACGTGGCTATGTGGTGCGTCACGCCGATGGTGATCTGGGGCGCGTCGAGGCTGTCCTGGCCCGCTGGCCCGGCTATCGCATTCGCCTGCAGGTAGAGCCGGCCGAACGTGGCAGCCGGATCGAAATGACGGCCTTTCAAGGCGGACACCCGCTGCCGCCCGCCTTGCTGCAACCCTGGCTGATGACGCTGCGCTCGCGTCTCGGAGCGGGGTAGCGGCCATTTCCTCCGGGCGGTTCCGCGTCAGACCGCCCACTCCATGGACTCGGCGGCGTTGCGCAGTGTGGCGCCGAGTTCGGCCTGCTGTGCAGCGTCATAGGGTACGGCCTCGCCATGACCCCAGACCGGCGCCGGCCAGGCCGCGTCATCATGGCGACGCAGGATCACGTGAAGGTGCAACTGGGCGACCACATTGCCCAGGGTGGCGATGTTGAGCTTGTCGCCCGACAGGCATGCGCTGAGCAGCTCGCCGGCTCGGGTCGCCTCGTGCCAGAACTGACGCTGGTCGACCTCGTTCAACTCGGAAACCTCGGTGATGCCAGCGCGCCGCGGAATCAGCACCAGCCAGGGGAAGCGCGCATCGTTCATCAGCCGCAACTGACAGAGGGGCAGGTCGGTGATGTAGTGGCCATCCTGGGCCAGTCGATCATCGAGGTTGAATTCCGGCATGCGCAGGCCTCCTTCTGGTTCATGGGCGCGCTGGTGTGGCTCATGCTAAATTAAAGATGTGGTATCTTGCAGGCGGTGTAGAATGAGACATCTGGTGCCACCCAACCTTTCCTGAACAAGGAGCGTCCCATGAAACGAACCCTTTCCCTGGTGATGGTTGCACTCTTCACTGTATCCCTGCTGGCAGGCTGCAATACGGTCCGAGGCGTCGGGCAGGACGTCGAAGAAGGCGGTGAAGCCATCCAGGAAACCACCTCCTGACACTCCCCCGGCCGAGATCACGGCCTGACTCCCGGGCCGTGAACGGGGCACGGCGGGCTCAGATTTCTCCGCGGTGCTCGGCCCTGGCCTGACGCTCCTCCTCTTCTGCCTTCTTGCGCCGCTCCTTGCGCAGCGTCGCCCGTTCGTGACGCAGGCGCTGTTCGTCGGTGTTCAGGGCCAGGGGCGGCACGCTGGCGGGTTTGCCCTGCGGGTCCACGGCGACCATGGTCAGGTAACAGCTGTTGGTATGACGCAGCAGCTTGTCTTGGATGTTCTCGGCCACCACCTTGATGCCGACCTCCATGGAGGAGCTACCCACGTGGTTGATGCTGGCCAGGAACGTCACCAGTTCACCGACCTGAATGGGCTGCTTGAAGCGTACCTGGTCGACCGACAGCGTCACCACATAATGGCCCGAGTAGCGGCTGGCGCAGGCATAGGCGACCTCATCGAGCTTTTTCATGATGGCTCCGCCATGAACCTTGCCGCTGAAGTTGGCCATATCGGGCGTCATCAGGACGGTCATGGTCAGCTCGTGCTGGCCGGGCAGCGCATGTTCAGTCATGGTCCATCGCCTCTCGGAAATTCCCCTACAGCATAACGCCCGCTCCCCGTTGAAGGGGAGCGGACTTGTGCCGGTCGCGTTGGCCCAGCGTTACAGCCAGGTCAGCCCGGCGGCGATGATCACCCCGGTCAGCAGTAGCTGGATGAGGCAGAAGCCCATGATGTCCTTGGCCTTGAGGCCGGCGATGCCGAGCACCGGCAGGGCCCAGAAGGGTTGCAGCAGGTTGGTCCAGGCGTCGCCCCAGGCCACGGCCATGGCGATCCGCGGCACGTCCACGCCAAGGGCTTCGGCGGCCGGCAGCATGACCGGTGCCTGCACGGCCCACTGGCCGCCGCCGGAGGGCACGAAGATGTTGACGATGCCGGCGCTGATGAAGGTCCAGAAGGGCAGCGTGGCTTCGCTGGCCAGCGAGATCAGGGCCCCGGATAACGTCTCGGCCAGGCCGGATTGCACCATGATGGCCATGATGCCGGCGTAGAAGGGGAACTGGATGACGATGCCGGCGCCGCCCTTGATGGCCTCGTGCAGGCTCTCCAGCAGGCTGCGTGGCGTGCGGTGCAGCACGATGGCCAGAAACAGGAAGAGGAAGTTGACCACGTTGAGGTTGAGCCCGCCACCGCGCAGGACGAAGTGATCGAGCAGGAACAGCAGACCCGGGATGCCCACCAGCCAGGCCAGGGTCATGCTGTTCTCGAGCCGCTCGGCGGGGCGCTTGATGCGCACGCGCTGGGTCTCCTCCTCTTCCAGCAGGCTGGGGTCGATGTACACGCTGTCGCGCTCGTCGGGCAGCATCATGCGGTTGATCAGCGGCATGGCGATGAACAGCATGACCACGATGCCCAGGTTGAACAGCGAGAAGATGGTCTCGCCGGTGCCGATCACCCCGATCTGTTCGATGGCGAAGTGGCCGTCAGTGGCGATGGTCAGTGGCACCGAGCCCGCCAGGCCGCCGTGCCAGACGATGAAGCCCGAGTAGGCGCTGGCCACCAGCAGGCGGTAGTCGACGCGAATCTGTCGGGCCAGTTCCTTGGCGAACAGGGCACCGACCACCAGGCCGAAGCCCCAGTTGATCCAGCTGGCGGCCAGCGACACCAGGGTCACCAGGATGATGGCGGCACCGGCGTTGTTGGCAAACCCGGCCAGGCGCTGCAGCAGGCGTTTGACGGGCGGGGAGTTGGCCAGCATGAAGCCGGTGACCAGTACCAGCAGCATCTGCATCGAGAACGACAGCAGGTTCCAGAAGCCGTCACCCCAGAAGCGCAGCACCGCCAGTGGCGTCTGGCGCTCCACGGCGATGGCGGCGGCCGCCGCAATGATCGTCAGCAGCAGGACGAAGATATACGGATCGGGCAGGTAGCGTTCGACGAGTTTGACGGCCGGGCGCGACAGGGACTTGAGCATGGTGGCAGAACCTCGTGGCGGATGTTGAAACGGGTGCCAAAAAACTGCGTCGGATCAGCAAGTTGTTTTGCCAACTTGGCCCGGGGTGGCAGTGTTGTCAAAGCCACTATAGTTCAATGCCGTCTCAGAGGGTGTTTGCAAAAGTCACGAGCGACGGCCAGGCCAGGCGAAATCAGCCGAAAAAGCGGAGTTTACGAGCTGGTAAATGAGCATTTTGAGGCTGATTTCAACGCCGCATGGTCGAGCGCAGTAGTTTGTAAACACCCTCTCAGTCGGCGTGCTCCGCTGCCGGGTCGTCGCGCCAGTGGTGCTGGCGGTAGTGGCGATAATAGGCGATCAGCACGCCCGAGCGGGTCGCGGTAAAGAGCGTGAAGGCCAGCCACAGGCCGTGATTGCCCCAGGGCTGGGTCAGCCACCATATCGGCAGGTAGACGGCCAGGCCGATGAAGATGCTGTTGCGCATCTCGCGGATGGCCGTGGCGCCGATGAAGACGCCATCCAGCAGGTAGCTCCAGACGGCGATCAGCGGCATCACGACCACCCAGGGCAGATAGGTGGCGGCACTGTCCCGGACCTCCGGCAGACCGGTCAACAGGGCGATCAGCCACTGGCCGCCGATGGCGAATACCAGGGCGGCGATACCCGCCGTGAGCAGGGAGAAGCCCGCCGCGCTGCGCACGGCCCGGGCGAATGCCTGCCAGCGTTGTTGGCCCACGGCATGGCCGGTCAAGGCCTCGGCGGCGTGGGCGAAGCCGTCCAGTCCATAGGAGGTGAGCATGATGAACTGCAGCAGGACGGCATTGGCGGCCAGCACGGTATCGCCCTGGGCCGCGCCCCGGGAGGTGAAAAAGGCCATGGCGAACAGCAGGCCCAGGGTGCGCACGAAGAGGTTGGCATTGACCCGGAAGAGTTCGCTGTAGGCCGCCATCCTGAGCAGCCGGGAGCGCCGGAAGCGTCCGCCGAGCTGCTGCAACTGGCGGCTGACCAGCCAGAGCCCGACGCTCAGGGCACTGTAGTCGGCGATGACCGTGGCCCAGGCCACGCCATCACTGGTCATGCCCAGGCCGACCACGAACCACAGATCGAGCAGGATGTTCACGGCATTGGTCAGCACCATGATGATCAGCGTCACCCGGGAGTTCTGCTGGCCGAGAAACCAGCCGAGGATGGCATAGTTGGCCAGCACGGCGGGGGCCGACCAGAGGCGAATCGAGGCATATTCACGCGCCAGTACCGTGGCCTGCTCACTGCCATCCAGCAACCACAGGCCCAGCTCGACCAGTGGTCGGCCGGCCAGGATCAAGGTGAACCCGATGCCCATGGCCAGCAGCAGCGACTGGCCGAGCAGGTTGCGCACGCCCTCGTCGTCGCCGCGCCCGGCCGCCTGGGAAGTCAGGCCGGTGGTGCCCATGCGCAGGAAGCCGAAGCCCCAGTAGAGAAAACCGAACAGGGTGGCGCCCAGGGTCACCGCCGCCAGATAACGGGAGTCCGACAGGTGGCCGACCACGGCGGTATCCACCAGGCCGAGCAGCGGCACGGTGATATTGGACAGGATGATGGGCCAGGCCAGCGTCCAGACGCGGCCCCGGGAGAACTCGGCAGATGACACGACGGCTCCGGATAGTCAGCGAGCCGCTCAGGATGGCCGCCACCGCCAATGGGTGCAAGTCGCTGGCGGTGGTGGCTATAAAGCCATCAGGCGATGAAATCCCACTGAGTAGCGCCGAGGTCATGTCCGCGCATTTCTTCTGAGGACATGAAGCCTGCCATGACATCCTGAACCTGAGTGCCGGAAGCCAGCTTTTCGACCCAGTAGGCACGCCCTTCAGTATCAGCCTCGCGACCCAGTAGCTCCGTATAAAGCAGATCCAGAGCTTCCTCGCCCTGAGGCAAGTGGTGCCCGGCTTCTTCCGAGGTGAGGAAGTACTCGGCCATTTGGGCGCGTCCCAGGCCGTCGGCATGCTGTTGTGCCCAATACTGAAGGCCACTAAGGTCCGCCTGTCGTCCCAGCACTTGAGCATACAGGCCGGTAATCCAATCCAGGTCGTCGCTGTATTCGATTGTCATCTCCTCTCCATTGGCAAAGCTCAACGTCTCGACGTTCACCAATGTATCCGTATCGTTGCCACTCTCTTTGGGGGACACGCTGATGGTGCCGTGCTCCTGGGTAATGACATAGTCCTCGCGACTACCGTCATAGCTTGCAAGATCCCGACCTGTGCCGCCATGCAACAGGTCGTCTCCGGCGCCGCCGAACAGCTCGTCATTGCCGGCTTCGCCGAACAGGCGGTCATCGCCGCCCAGGGAGCCGACGGTATCGTCTCCACCACCGCCGTAGAGCAGGTCGTCACCCTCGCCGAGCACAATGGACTGGGCGCTAGCATCGGCGACGACGACATTGTCGCCGGTGCCACCGATGATCTCGATCTCCCCCTTGATGCTGGCGAAATCGATATTCTCGAGCCTAAGTCTGGAACCACCGGGAAGCCCCTGCGTATCAATGACGTAGGCGTCTTGGGTCTCGGCATTGCCCAGGAACGCCAGTGGCTCGGTGGGTACACTGTCAGCCGTCGGCGTCAAGGTGCGGACATCCAGCTGGGCATCGTCTGGGAGTGCGTCCAGCCATTGCATGGCGCGGCTGACCTGGTCCGACAGGTTATCCGGCCGCGTGTTTCTGATGTTGTCGACCAGGTCAGCCTCGGGTTCAGGGTCAGGGTCAGGGTCCGGCGACGAGGGCGTCACATCGATGTTGACAGTATCACTGGCGGTACCGACCTCATCCTCGCCCCCGTCGGCCAAGGTAATATCGAAGCGGCTCTGCCCAGCGGTACTGCCCGACTGGAAGCTGAGTAAACCGTCATCGATATCCTGTTGGGTGAAGGTGTCATCGGCTTGCAACTTCCTGCCATTCAGAGATAGAGCGCCGCTGGTCGGCAAGCTATCCAGGGTGTAGGTGAGTTCATTACCGTCATCGTCCGGGTCGCCTTCATCGAGGTGCTCGCTTGTCAGTATCACTGTGCGGTTGGCGCGTACCGAGAAGCCGGTATTGGTGGCGATCACGGGCGCTTCGTTGACGTCGGTCACGGTGACGGCGATGTTCTGGGCATCGGTGGCGCCGTCGTCGTCGGTGGCGGTCACCTGGACGTCGTAGACGCCATCGCCGTTGTCGTCGGCCAGGGCCTCGAAGTCCGGAGAATCGGCGAAGGTCAGCTTACCGGTGGCGGCGTCGATGCCGAAGAGGCTCGCATCGTCGCCGCCGCTGATGCTGAAGGTGGCCGTATCGCCGGCATCGGGGTCGCTGGCGGCGACAGTGGTCACCGTTGTCTGATTCTCGTCGGCGGTAGCGCTGCTGCCGCTGGTGATGGTGGGGGCATCGTTCACGGCGGTGACGTCCAGCGTCATGGTGTGGCGGGAGGAGAACACCGAACCGTCGGAGACCGAGAAGGTAAAGCTGGCGTAGTCATCGCCGTTGGCATCGGCCGCCGGAGTGAAGGTGAGCAGGCCGTTGGCGATATCGCTGGCACTGATGCTCTGCCCGTCGGTGACGGCATTGCCGTCCAGCGCGAGCGTTCCGGCAGTCGGCAGGGTGTCGATGCGGACCGCGTCGAGGGTATCGCCGTCGTCTTCGTCGCTGAAGGCGAAGTCGGCGGCGGCGAAGATGCGGGCGGTATCCTCGTCGGTGGTCAGGGTGCTGTCGGCCGCCGTGGGTGCCTCGTTGACGTCGGTGACGGTGACGGCGATGTCCTCGGCATCGGTGGCGCCGTCGTCGTCGGTGGCGGTCACCTGTACATCGTAGGCGCCGTCGCCGTTGTCGTCGGTCGGGGCCTCGAAGTTCGGGGCATCGGCGAAGGTCAGCTCGCCCGTGTCAGCGTCGATGCCGAACAGGCTCGCGTCGGCGCCGCCGCTGATGCTGAAGGTGGCCGTATCGCCGGCATCGGGGTCGCTGGCGGCGACAGTGGTGACCGCTGTCTGGTTCTCCGCCACGCGCTTCGTCGCGGTATCACCGCCGCCATCGCTGGTGATGGTCGGTGCCTCGTTGACGTCGGTGACGTTGACGGCGATGTCCTGGGCATCGGTGGCGCCGTCGTCGTCGGTGACGGTCACCTGGACGTCGTAGACGCCGTCGCCATCGTCGTCGGCCGGGGCCTCGAAGTCCGGGGCGTCGGCGAAGGTCAGCTCGCCGGTGGCGGCGTCGATGCCGAACAGGCTCGCGTCATCGCCGCCGCTGATGCTGAAGGTGGCCGTATCGCCGGCATCGGGGTCGCTGGCGGCGACAGTGGTGACCGCCGTCTGGTTCTCTTCCACCGACGACGTGGCGGAGTCGCCACCGCCATCGCTGTTGATCTCGGGGAGCGTGTTGGCTTTGATCCGGGTCCCATCGCCGGCGTCGCTGAGGTGGAACCCGACACCGTCATAGTGGGGCAGGTCGATCACCGGGTCGCCGGCTTCGATGGTACCGTCCGTGTTCGAATCCAGCGTCAAGGTACCCGCCTCGGCGTCGTAATCGATATGTCCCGAGGACGTGGCCTGCCAATTGGTCACGTGGACCACGTCATCTCCCGCGAAGTCGGTCACGGTATCACCAGCCAGGGAATCCAGTGTGCCGCGGAACTCGTCATCGCCTGCACCGCCGGTGAGGATGTCGTCTTCGCTCTGGCCAACAAGGGTATCGTTGCCGCCCTTGCCGACCAGTTCGTTGGTACCACTTGATGACCCCGTGAGTATGTCAGCCCCGGCGCCGCCGCTGATCTGTGTGCCGTCGCCGTCCGTGTCCGCGATGGCGCTGCCGTCGATGTCGAGGGGCCCCGAGGCTCTTGCGCCATCGACGGTGATATCGTCGAGACCGTTGAGGTCATTCAGCTTGAGGGCCGCCGTTCCATCAATGGCCAGCGTGGTGCCGTACTGTAGCCCGGTGAAGCCCGTGACGGTGTTCTCTGGTGAACCTTGCGAGGTGATGGTCAGCGTCGCGAGCCCGCCTGGCGTCGCGTCTTCGATATCCGCGACGCTGACGCCTCCCGCCAGCTCGATCGTCAGCTCGTCGCCGCTGTTGAGCTGCCCGAGTTCCAACGCCTGAAGTTCGCTCTTGACCTTGATGCATGCGCCGCCATTTAGGTTGTTCACGGTGAGCGAATCGGCTGTGTCGTCGCCATCAGTGATCCAGACCTCTTCGAGGTCGTTGCTGTAGTCGTCGGCATCAACGGTGATCGACTGCCCGACATCCTCATCGAGAGTAGTCAGATCAAGGATCTCGATATTGCTGGCTGCTGTGGCCGTGCTCAGGTCGGGCAGGTCATGTGTCCCGGGATCGATATCGATCACGCGCAGACGATCGGTGCCATCACCGCCGTCGAGCACATCGCCCCTCTCGAACTGCGGATCGTCCGCGGTGCCGTTGCCGTCGTTGTCCTGACTCGCGAAGATGAGGTCCGCCTCCGGGCCACCACTGACGTTGTCCGCGCCGTCTCCGGCGTCAGTCGGGATATTATCGGCGGTGAGCGTGATTCCCTCTTTGACGTCTACGGTCACGGTATCCGTTGCGCTTTCGTCGCCGACCGCAATAGTGAATGCATCGTCGCCGCTGTAATCGGCGTCTGGCGTGTAAGTCAGATCTTCGATGGTACTGGATGAGAACCCGCCCAGGCTTCCCTGGTCGGGCCCGGAGACGATCGACCATGTCAGTGTGTCGTCTTCCGGGTCGCTTGCCTTCAGGGTTCTTTCAAGGCTGACCACCCCGTCACCCTGTTGCACGTAAAGGTTCGGCGATGGATACCTGAACTCGGGCGCATCGTTAACCGGGTCGACCTCTAGCGTGACCGTCTCCGTGGCGGTTGTAGAGTCAAGCTCCGAGTCGGACAGTGAGATATCGATGGTGCGGTCGCCACCGGTTGGATCGTCGCCGCCGTCGTTGTTATAGGTGAGAGCCGCGATCAGCGCGTTCATGCTGTTGCCCACACCTGGCTTCGCCTCCGCGTTCAGCGAGATCACCAAGTCGTTGCCATAACTGCCGCCGGTGGCGGTGCCGATCTTCGTGCCGCCGAAGGTCACGGCGCTGCCATCGAAGCCGATCAGGCCGGCGCCGTTGCCGTCGTCGTCCACCGACAGCACGTCCTCCGCCGTGATACCACCGTCGGTGATGCTGACGACCAGCTCGCCACCGTCGAAGTCGTCGCTGTCGGGATCGGTTACCGAGGCGTTGCCGCCGACGTCCAGCGCCACGGAGCTGTCTCCTTCGGTGAATCTCTGCGTGTCACCGTCGAGGTTGAACAGGACCGGCAGCTGGTTCAGCGTCATCGTCGCCGTGGTGCCGGTCGTCGCGATCTGGAACCCGGTCACCGGCGGCAGATGCTCCAGCGTGAGCCGCGTATCGTCCGTCGTGAAGGAATCGTTGCCCGGGTCATGCGTGTCGAGAAACAGAGTCTCCGTGGTGTCCTCGTAGAGGGCGAACGCGCCGTCCGACTGTGAACCACCCAGGTTCGTGATGACAATCTCGTCGTCGGAACCGAAGTCGGTGATCGTATCGGACGCCATGTTGTCGATGGTGTCCTGGAAGGTGTCGGCCCCGGCGCCACCACCTAGCGTGTCTGCGCCCGCGCTGCCGGAAACCGTGTCGTCGCCGGAACCGCCGCTGATGCTGTCGGCGTTGTAACCGCCGATGATCGTGTGGTCGCCAGTGGTGCCTGCCCCGGCAAAGTGGATCGTGTCCGCGTTTCCGTCAGTGTTGGTCAGCGCCGAGGCATTCAGGGTGATGCCGCTGCTCAGGTTATTGTCGGCCGTCACACGGAAGATGCTGGTTGATGCGCCATCCGTATCGGTGATCTCGGCCAGAGTGATGTCGTGGGCATAGTCGCTGGCAAAGTGCAATTCCTCGATATCGCTCACCGAGCCGCTCGAGAAATCAACGTTCACGGGGGATGGGCCGCTGATCTCGATACGGTCACTGCCGTCGGCGTCGATACCGTCGATGGACTCGCCGGGCTGGAAATCACCTGCCTCGATGATGAAGCGGTCCTCACCATTGCCCCCTTTCAGGGTGTCGGCGCCTCCACCTCCGTCGATGGTGTTGTCGTCGCCTGCGTGGCCGCTGCCCGCGTTGGCGCCGCCGTCAATGGTGTCGTGCCCGGCGCCGCCTTTCAGTGTGTTTGCCCCCTGAAGATTGTCGCCGTCGATGGTGACGCTGTTCGAGCTGGTCAGCCTCGAGGCGTCAATGGTCACACCGGCAGTCAGCGCAGTGGAGGCTGAGACCTTTATGTCGTTGTCTGATGCAGTGGCGACCGGGTCATCCAGTGTAATAGCGTGCGCCTCGTCCGATGCCAGTTCGATTTCGTCGATACCGGTCATGGTGCGCGAACCGGTGTCCAGAGTGATTGCGCCTTCGGTCAATTGCAGCACATCGCCTGCGCCGTCGGTGGCCGTAAAGCTCTGAACATTGTCGAGCGTCTCGGCGTTTACCTTGATTGTGGCACCGGCCGTTGTTGCCGCGACCTTATCCCAATCGGTGAAGGACTTCTGGGTGAGGTCAACGGAAGCGCCGCTGATTTCCAGCGTCTCGCTCCCGCTACTCTGTCCGGTGTAGTTGAGGAAACCGTCCAACTCGCTGGTTTCGTCCATCGTTACCGTGGTGGCGCCGTTTCCAGCCGTCTGCACGGTATCGAAACCGTCCATATCCTCGGTGAGTGCGGCAAAGTCGTAGGCACCCGTGGCGCCTAAAACCACGGTATTGGCACCGCCGCGGCCGTCGAGAACGGCGGCGGCATCCAGATGGCCAGGAGCGGCGATCCGCAGCACGTTATCGGCGACCGAGGCCGTATTGCCGTCCAGGATATTGGTGCCATCCCTGGTATCGAAGCCGGCTCCCGTCGTGATCAACGTGTCGGGGTCGATGGAGGTGAACTGTAGCGTGCCCGTGCCGTCGAAAGCGGCGATAGCGTTGCCGGGCGTGTCCTCAATCGCGCCGGCGTCGATATCGATCGAAAAGTCCGTCGGACCGGGCAATGCATTGGTCGGATTGATGGTCAGTGTCGAGCCGGTGATGTCAACTTGGCCGTCGGCGGTCCCTTGATCGGTGACGACATCAAACGTCTCCTCGGCTTCACCGCCCGTCTCACTGAACAGCGTAATCGTGCCCGAAGCGCCAAACGCGATATTCTCGGAAAATTCAACGGTCAGATTATTGGCCGTGGGCACGTTTGTATCGCCGTTGGTCGGGCTCGACGCCCCCACATCGACCGTGGGCGCCTCGGTGTCGTTGACGGTAATGTCGAAGGTCCGGCTGTTGCGGTCGCTGCCACCGTTTGTCGTGCCGCCGTTGTCCGAAAAACTCACGGTGACGGTCGCCGTGCCGTTGGCGTTCGCGGTCGGGGTGAAGGTCAGAGCCCCGCTTGCATCGTCGATGTCGGGTTGCGCATCGAAGAGGCTGTTGTCGTCAGTAGTCACGCTGTCGATGCTGACGGTCTGGCTGCTTTCGTTCGCCGCGCCCGGATCGCGTGCCGAGACAAAATCCATCACGGTTTGCGCACCGGCCGCCGAGCCCACGGTCTGGTTGCCGTCCAGAGTCAGGCTCGGTGCGTCGTTGACGGCATCAACGGTAACGCTGACATTCGCCGTACCGGTGGCAAAGGCACTCGTACCGCCGTTCGTCGTGGTGTCCGCGCCGGTACTTCCGGCGACACCGGCGGTCTGGTCCCAGGCGCGCAAGGTTATGCCGCCGCCCGGGGTACCGTTGAAGTCGCCGTCTGGCACGAAGCGAACGTGGTCGTCTTCTACCAGTAGCAGGGCACTGTCGTCCGCCGGGTTTGCGTCGGTGACCGTGCTCCAATTCTTTCCGCCGTCGGTTGAGTATTCCCAGGTACCGTCGGTGTCGGTCACGCTCGTCACGGCCACGCCCAGGGTGTCGCCCTCTGCATCGTCCGTGGTCCCGGCCGAACCGAGAATGGTCGAAACGGTCGTGCCGTCATTCCCGGTGGCGTCCTCGTTGATGGTGTCCAGGGTTCGTGTATCCGTGGAAAGAGTGGGGGCGTCGTTCACGGCGGTGACGTCCAGCGTCATGGTGTGGCTGGAGGAGAACACCGAACCGTCGGAGACCGAGAAGGTGAAGCTGGCGTAGTCATCGCCGTTGGCATCGGCCGCCGGAGTGAAGGTGAGCAGGTCGTTGGCGATATCGCTGGCGCTGATGCTCTGCCCGTCGGTGACGGCGTTGCCGTCCAGCGCGAGCGTTCCGGCGGTCGGCAGGGTGTCGATGCGGACCGCGTCGAGGGTATCGCCATCGTCCTCGTCGCTGAAGGAAAAATCAGCGGAGGTGAAGACGCGGGCGGTATCCTCGTCGGTGGTCAGGGTGCTGTCGGCCGCTGTGGGCGCGTCGTTGGCGTCGGTGACATCGACGACGAACTCTTTCGTCTCCGAGTCGGCGCCAGCCTCGTCCGAGGCCTGAACGGTGATCGAGTGCGAGGTGGCGGTTTCGTAGTCGAGCCGCGAGCCGTCGGCCACGGTCACGATGCCGGTGTCGGCGTCGATCTGGAAGCGCCCGTCGGCGTCGTCGGTCAGCGTATAGCTGACGCTATCGCCGTCCGGATCGGTGGACTCGGCGGTGATGCCGACCGCGGTGCCATTGGCGGCATTCTCGGCGATCGTGCCCCCGCTGTCGCCTTCGTTGTCGACCGGGGTGGAAGGCGGCGCATTGGCCGTGGCGAAGGCAATCTCGTCGAAATAGAACTGTTCGGCCTCGTCCGGCGTCATGGTAAATGACGTGATATTCGTAAAGCTACTGAGGTCGACCACGCCGGCGTTGTCTGGTGCATGAGCGATGGAGACGTTTGCTATATCCGCATGGCCATCGGCACTAAAGGTGGCGGTCGTGCTGCTAGTTGTCGTCAATAGCTCGATCGAGCTCATATCGATGGGCTGATCGAACTCAAAGGTATAAACGGTGCCCGGGTTCGAGTAGTTCGTGTCCGAGTGGGCAGCTTGCCCGTCTAGATTGCTAGAGCCGCCAATCGTCTCCAACCCCATATCGGTGTTGTTCGAGGCCGAGAGCGTCAAGGTGACGCCGGCCACCGTCTCGCTGACCGTCAGGCCGTTATCCGTTGCTGTGCCGGAGTCCCAGTCGAATTCGTCGCTGGCCAGCAGTCCGGCCCATTCTCGCTGCTGCGCGAGGGACAGGAAGGGCTCGCTCGCCACCTCGCCACTATGCCGGTCGAGCTGCCAGTCGCCGCCCCGGGCCGCGGCGCCGGTCGGTGTGCTGGAGGCCGCCACGCCGGCGCCGGTCGCCTCGGCGAGGGTCGTGATAAAGGCCTCGCCCGGCGCGCCGGCGGCCACCTCGCAGCCATAGACCCGGATATCGCCTTTCGGTGCCAGCGCCTCGCCCCAGCGGCCCAGTGCTTCGGCCCGGTCCTCGAGGGTCGTGGCGTCGAGGGAGCCGCCGCCGAGTTCGATCCGCCCCGGGCTGCCATGGGAGACCAGGTGGATCGCCTTGACCCCATGCCGACCGTCCAGCGCCTCGGTGACCTGCTGGACGCCGCTACGTTCGGCGTCCAGCAGGACGACCTCGATTCCGGGCGTCGTACCATCGATAAGGCGCTGGGTGTCGGGAACCCGGCTATCGATGAACAGGATTTCCTGGTACGCGGGCAGATTGGCCCGGCAGGTATCGACAGGCTCAGCAGTGACCGTGTGGTGGTCACGACGGGACATGGCGTTCATCTCTTGGCTTCCCTGAGTATTGTCTTGTTCGCTGCGATATTCTTTTCTTTCGATGCCAGTGACGCAGTATGGGTAGCGATACGAGGGTTTTCAATGTTCGATGATTAGTCTTCTCATCCTATTTATGTGTAATTAAACAATACAACTCGTTGGTTTAGCGTTAAGTCAATGTAAATAGCGTGTATTAATGCGATGGGCTTTTGATTCGATGGGCTGCTGCGTCGTCAATGACGTTTTCATGAAGCTCGACAGTGGTTGTCCTTGTCCTGATCCCTGTGCGATAACCCGATATGCAGTCGTCATGCCAGTGCATGCCAAAACAATGAATCAATCTGTCAGGGAGCTGTCGAATGGATCCTTTTATTGGTGAAGTCAAGATGCTGGGGTTTGACTGGGCCCCGCGGGATTGGGCGCTTTGCAACGGAGCCCTGATACAGATCATGCAGAATCAGGCCCTCTTCTCGTTGCTGGGCGCCAGCTTCGGTGGCGACGGCCGGACGACCTTCGCTCTGCCCGATCTGCAGGGGCGAATGCCTCGAGGGCAGGGCCAGGGCGGCGGCCACCGTTATGTGAATTTCGGCGAAAGGGCCGGCCAGGAGACGCATACCCTCCTGACCAGCGAGATGCCGATGCACACCCACACCGCCGCCGTCGAGGCCACGCCGGACGCGGCCAATGAGGATACGCCCGATGAAGGGGACTACCTGGCCAGCGGGAAGGTCAATTTCAATGATCCGGTCCGCAGCTACTACCGTGGCACCCCCTCGAGCACGGTCGAGTTGAGCGGCGGCCAGACCTCGAGTGCAGGTGGCAGCCAGCCATTCTCGACAATGAATCCCTATCTCGCCTTGAATTTCAGTATTGCGCTTCAAGGCATTTATCCTTCTCGTTCATAGCCGCTTCGGCAGTAACGTAATGTGCCGATAGAAGGTTTACCATTTTGTGGCTGGGCCCGTTCGGGAGCGGGCCTAGCCTTCACTACGCTCGTCTATTTGTTCAGTGCTTCCCTAATCGGAGACGATAATGTTGAATACCGTTACGGCAGCGGACTTCGAGCCGTTGCTGGGCCAGGACTGTGTGCTGGATCTGACATCGGAGTTATCGGTAAGACTCAGTGTCGAGCAGGTACATAGCCGGCCGGAGTGCCGGATGCCGGGGGGCGAGGAAATGCGTACTCCGTTCCATGTACTGTTGGCTGGAAAGGAAACAGAGCCGGCGTTTCATGAGGCCACGGCGACACTGCATGTCTCGGATGGCGCGGTGCTGGAAGGGGTCTATCTCTGCCGTGTCATGTCGCCCACCGGTGAGGCGGAGCGCCCGTGGTATCAGCTGGTCTTCAACTGAGGCGCGTGCGGGTGCCAGACCCAGCGTTCGACGGCACCGACCAATGCTTCGAAGCGGAACCCCAGGCGCCGGTAGAACAGCTTGGCGCCAGGGTTGAGCGGGTCCACCGAGAGTGAGACCGGGGCCATGACCTGTGTTGCCGCCGACTGCACGGCCTTCAGCACCACGGCGCCGTATCCGCGGTTACGGGCGGTGCGGATCAGCGCGAGGTCGATGACGTGAACCTCGTTGGCGCCGAAGTCGACGGTCACGCGGCCGATACGCTCGCCCTGCTTCTCGACGATATAGTATAGGGCATTGGGGTAGGCGCTTCCGTAACCGATCGACTGAGCGTTGAGCTGCATCTCGAGCAGCGTCTCGATAAATTCCTGATCGGCCACGATGAGCTGCAGGTCCTGGCGGACCTCGCGGTAGAGGGTCTCGAGGAAGAGCTTGTCCGAATCCCGTGACGGCCGCAAGTGCAGCCCCCCGTTCAGGTGCCCGCCAACATCAGCCATTGTCGTTCCGTTATCGTTCAAGCGGACCGCGATTGAACCGTCGGCCGTCGCCGGGTGTCAAGCCGGACGCTCAAGACCCGGCAGCAAGCGATGATACAGGCAGGCTAGGGACGTACTGGCGTTCTCGTTCACGCCGCCGTGATGCGCTGATACTTTTCCATCAGGGCGTCGCGGGATTCCTCGCGTTCCGGGTCGAGGGGGATGCAGTCGACCGGGCACACCTGCTGGCACTGGGGCTCGTCGAAGTGGCCGACGCACTCGGTACAGCGCTCGGGGTCGATGACGTAGATCTCCTCGCCGGCGGAGATGGCGTCATTGGGGCACTCGGGTTCGCAGACATCGCAGTTGATGCACTCATCGGTGATCATCAGAGCCATGGTTTACCTCGCGGACGACGCGCCTCGGGGCGCGGCGTGGATCGAAACAGGCTGCTCGCTGGAGCAGGGGCACGGGCCAAAAGACCCAGTGCTATAGTCAGCTATTGTAGCGATTCCTGAGCGCCTCGGCGACCTCGGGGTGGACGTGTTGCGACACGTCGCCGCCCAGGCGCGAGATTTCGCGCACCAGCGTCGAGGAAATATAGGAGTTCTCGACTTCCGGGGTCAGGAAGACGGTCTCCAGGTCCGGCATCTGGGCACGGTTCATGTTGGCCAGCTGCAGTTCGTACTCGAAATCCGAGACGGCGCGCAGGCCACGCAGCAGGATGCGGGCCTGGCGCTGGCGCATGAACTCGGTAAGCAGGCCCGAAAACCCCACGACCTCGACATTGTCGTGCTGGGCCACCACCTGGCGTGCCAGGGCGATGCGTGCGTCGATGTCCAGCGCCGGGGCCTTGCCGGGGTTGGTGGCGATGGCCACCACAACGTGATCGAACAGCCGCGCGGCGCGCTCGATCAGGTCGTAGTGGCCATTGGTGATGGGGTCGAAGGTGCCGGGGTAAACGGCGGTGCTCATGGGTCCTCTCCGTCATCGAGGCGACCGAAGGGGTTGTCCACGGCCAGCGAGACCGGCTGGGCATAGCCCGGAATCTGGATGGCGTCGGCACCCACGTTCAGTTCGGGGCCTTCGAGGACGCCCTCGCCGAAACGATAGCGCGGGGCGAAATGGCCACGGTCGGCTTCCCGCTGATAGGCGTTGGCGGTCTGTCGCGTGGCCTCTCGACGGCCCTTCCAGGCGTCGATCGCGGCCTGGCCATGACGCGACGCCAGCAGGCGCTCGGTCACCCGGGGCGAGAGCACCACGCCGGTGGCGTTGTTGCCGCCGAAGCCCTTGGCGTTGATGAAGGAGGCATCCGCATCGAAGGCGATCGGGTCGCGGAAGAAGCGCAGTCGTTCGGTATGGACGTCATCGGCGACGGCATCCAGGGTGGCAATGCCGGGCAGCAGGCCATGCGCGAAGCTGCCCAGGGCGCTGGCCAGCTGGTCGCCGGCGGCGCCGCCCTGGGAGTGGCCGACGAAGGCCTTGATGGCGGTGACCGGCCAGTCCTCGATGCCATGCGCTCGGGCCACCTGATCGAAGACATGGGATTCGGTGGTGCGGTTCTTGGGCGTGCTGGTGCCGTGGGCATGCAGGAAGGTGCGATGCCGCAGGGCATCGGCGCCGAGCATGTCGCGCACCAGGGCCGCGGCCTTGCCCAGGGTAAGGTAGTTGCCGATACCCGGCGCCGAGATCGAGCGCTTCCAGCCGTCGGCATTGACGAAGACCTCGGGCACGCTGCCGCGCAGCTCGGCGCCGACTTCCAGGGCCAGGCTGTCGTCCATCAGCATCAGGAACTGGCTGGATTCGCCCATGGTGAAGCCACAGTTGCGCGCGAAGGGGCGGCAGGCACGCTGATAGTCGGCGTCGGTCAGCAACTCCAGAGCATCCAGCGCCTTCAGGCTGTCGTCATCCGCCAGCGCGCCCATGGCGCGAAAGCCCTCGACGATCTCGGGGGTGATCGGGGCATCCGAGGTGCCGACCATGACCACGCGGCGCCGCCCGGCACGAATGTCCTCGACCCCCAGGCGCAGGTTGTAGAGGAAGCTGGCGCAGGCGCCGAGAGCGGCGCCGGTGCCGCCGACGCTGCCCAGCACATAGGCGTTGAGGAAGTCGGCGGGCATCTGGCCGTAGCCCAGCGGCATCTGCTTGGAGGTGGTGCGCTTGCCGGCCACGAAGCTCTTGAGCAGGCCGCCCCAGCCGTCCTCGTCGAGCTGACCGATGGAATTGCCGGCATAGACGGCGATCTGGTCGGGGTCCAGGCGGTCGCGCAGCTCGTCCCACACCAGGCCGCTGTCGCCCAGGCAGTCGCTGGCGGCGAAGATGGCCATGGACAGGCCGCGCGGGTGGTGAACGCTGCGATAGAAACGGCTCGGCTCGAAGCCGCTGGGCAGCTGGCCGGCGGCCCTGACCTGGGCAGGACGTGTCTCGGGCAGCATGACGTCCATCTCGCCGGCGGGCACCGTGACCTCGACGTGGCGGCGGTCGATGTCGCGGACCTGCCAGGTGGGCGAGAGGTCGAGGGGCAGTTGGCGACGGCGGACCTGAAATGTCAGGGGACGATCCAGTGCCAGGGTGGCGCGGCGGTTGGCCGGCAGCCCTGCGGCGTTGAACTGCGGGTCCTCGATGCGCCGGATCAGGGTATGATCCAGCACCTGCTGGCGGGTCTGTTCGACGAGCGTCGCGGCGTCGAGAGGGTTTCCTTCGGCATCGTGCCAGGAGCCATCGGCCTGGCCGTCGGCCAGGCGCATCATTGCCGCCAGACCCAGCAGGGTCCGGGCCTGGTCGTCATCGGGCAGGGCGTCGAGCACGGTGCGGCGAAACGCCTGATGGCCCGAGGTACGGCCGGCGGGATTCACGCCGCCCATGCCCACGATCACCGGTAAGTGTGACAAGCCGGGTTCCTCGTTGATTGAAATAACAGGGCATAATCGTCTGAAGACAAGGCGTTGATCATAGCACCCGGCTTGCCATGGCGTCATGCAGGGCGCTGCGCGCGGCACCGGCGGCTGCTAGAATGCGGCGCCATCGCTTGTCACCGGCTTTTCCCATGACTGCACACTCCCGCTCCATTCATTCCAACCAGTCCGGCCCCCATCAGGATCTGGCACGGCGCGTCGAGCGCTCGCTGCAGCATGCCTGGCGCAAGCCGGTGGCCGATCACACCCGTGAGGCCTTCGCCCGGGCCACGGACTGGCTGGCCGACCGCCCGCGATGCCCCTTGATGCTGGATGCCGGCTGCGGCGTGGGCCTCTCGACGCGGCGCCTGGCCTACGCCCACCCGGACTGTGCGGTGGTCGGCGTGGATCGCAGCGGGGACCGGCTGTCGCGGGATCATGGTGAGCCTCCGGACAATGCCCTGCTGCTGAGGGCCGACCTGGTGGACTTCTGGCGCCTGGCGCTGGCCGCCGGCTGGCAGCCCCGGCAGCATTATCTGCTGTATCCCAACCCCTATCCCAAGTCGGTCCATCTCAAGATGCGCTGGCACGGCCATCCGGTCTTTCCGGTGATTCCGGCCCTGGGCGGGCGGCTCGAGCTGCGCTCCAACTGGGCACTGTATGTCGAGGAGTTCGCCCTGGCGCTGCATCAGGCGACCGGCATCCAGGCGGCGGTCGAGGCCTTCGACCCCGGCGAGACGCCGCTCACTCCCTTCGAGAACAAGTATCGGCGCAGCGGCCAGACTCTCTGGCGGCTGGTCGCCGAGCTGCCGCATCGCCCCGAGCTGTTGCCCGGCTGAGGTCGGCTCAGCGGAGCCGGTGGTCGCGAAAGCGCTCGCCCAGGGTGCGCTGCAGCCATTGGGCGATGGGACCGCTGCCGCTATCTCGCCGGCGTACCGTTTCGACCTCGATCACCGGCGGGGTGCCCAGGCTCTCGTTGGCCAGATGGGTCAGGTCGTCGCGAAACGGCGGATACTGGGCAATATGCTGGGGGACCAGGGCCCAGCCCAGACCGCGGGTGGCCAGCTCGGCCATCGAGTAGAAGCTGTTGAGTCGCCAGAACTGGGCGCTCAGTGGTTGCCAGGCGTCGCCCTCGCTGCGCGAGGCAATGACCAGCTGGCGATGGCTGGCCAGGTCGCTGGCCGAGGGGGTAGCGAGTGCCGCCAGGGGGTGCCGACGCGCCACGACCAGCGACTGCTCGAGGTGGGCGATGCGGGTGCCCTCGAGTAGCGGCCCCTGGCCCTGCTGGCGCAGCAGGATGCCCAGGTCGGCGGTGCGATCCTCCACCCAGCCGGCGATATCGCCCTGGGCGCCATACAGCAGCGTCAGTTGAAGGGCCGGGTAATGCCCGGCCAGTGCCTCCAGGCTTTCATCCACCGGCGGCATCTCGACCAGGGCTTCGTCGATGGCCAGTACCAGACGTGCCTCCTCGCCCTGGCGGATGGCATGGGCGCGCGCCTCCAGGCGCTGGCACTGGCGAATCACGGCACGCGCTTCGTGCAGCAGTGCCTCGCCGGCTTCTGTGAGTCGCGGCATGCGTGCCGAACGATCGAACAGCGGGCAGTCCAGGTCGGCCTCCAGATGGGCAATGGCCGTGCTGATGGCCGATTGGGCCCGACCGAGATGCCGCGCCGCCGCCGAGAAGGAGCCCTGCTCGGCGCAGGCGATGAGGATTTCCAGTTGATCGAGGGTCCAGCGCATGGCGGGCGTGACCTTATTCCGGTGACCTATCGCGAAAACAGATGGATTCCAACTGGTAACGATCACCATGATGGCGAGAATAGTAGCGCGAGTCGAGACGCTGTCTCTGGTCAGACCAATATCACGGAGAGGTCACAATGCGCTCCTGGCAGGAAAGGGTCACACATACGCTGCTCTTCGAAACGGGCGGGCTGATCATGGTCACGCCGCTGGCCAGTTGGCTGACGGGGCATGGCATGGGCGAGATCGGCGTGCTGGCCCTGGGGCTGGCTACCGCCGCCATGTTGTGGAATCTGGTGTGGAACCGGGTGTTCGACATCTGGGTGCCGACCCGTCAGCGCAGTCTGGGGCAACGCGCGGCTCAGGCCGGCGGCTTCGAGCTCGGCCTGCTGATCATGACGCTGCCGGTGGTGGCCTGGTGGCTGAGCATCGGGCTCGTCGAGGCCTTCTGGCTGGATTTCGGCTTCATGGTGTTCTTCCTGATCTACGCCATGATCTTCAACACGCTTTTCGATTACATCATGCGGCAGCGACTGGCACGGGGGAAGAACGGATGAGCTATCTCTATCTGGCGTTGGCGATCATTGCCGAGGTGGTGGCGACCTCGGCGCTCAAGGCTTCCGACGAGTTTTCGCGATTCTGGCCCAGTGTGGTCGTGGTGGTCGGCTATGTGACGGCCTTCTACCTGCTGACGCTGGTATTTCGCACCCTGCCGGTGGGCATCGCCTATGCCTTCTGGGCCGGGCTCGGCATCGTGCTGGTCACCCTGGTCGGCATGGTGGTCTATGGCGAACGTCCCGACCTGCCGGCGGTGCTGGGCATGGCGCTGATTATCGGCGGTGTGGTGATCATCCAGGTGTTCTCTTCGACCACGGCCCACTGAGGCCGACAGGCTGCGGGTCGAAACACCTGCCGCGGCCGGGTAAACTGCGTGTCTCGTATTGCCGGTCGAGCCGTTTCCCGAATCACATTGCACGGATGCCATGATGTTTCACCGCCTGTTGAGCCGTAGCCTGTTGATCGTTGCACTGCTGCCCCTGACGGCCCTGGGAGCAGGATTTCCCCAATTGGGCACGCTGGCCGAGGATGGCTTTCGCATCAGTGCCGAAGCGCGCCTTCTGGGGGCCGGGGGCCAGCCCGAGGAGATCCTGGCGAGCCTCTCGCCGACGCGCTCGCTGTCGCCGGCCTCGGTCACCAAGGTCTACACCGCGGCCGCTGCGCTGGATCGCTTCGGCCCCCAGCATCGCTTCACCACGCGCCTGGTCAGCACGGCCGAGCCCGGCGCCGAGGGCGTACTGGACGGCGACCTGATCCTCGACGGCGGCGGCGATCCGGCGTTGACCAGCGAGGACCTGTGGCGATTGGTGCAACGCCTGCACCAGGCCGGGGTGCGCGAGATCGCGGGCCGCCTGGAGGTGAGTCAGTGGCGCTTCGGCCCGGTGGAGTGCATCACCACCGATCGCTGTCAGGCGCGCAGCCGCGTGGACAACGCCTACAGCGCACTGCTCTCCTCGGCCGGCGTCAACTTCGGCAGCTGGTGCGTGAATGTGGCACCCGCAGCCGTCGCCGGTCAGCCTGCCGCCCTGACCAGTTGTGACAGCAAGGAGCCGCTGCCGGGCTTCGATAATCAGGTGGAGACCCAACCCGCCGACAGCGGCACGCGCCTCTCGGCGACCCGCGTGACCCAGCAGGCCGGGGATGTCATGCAGGTCAGCGGCCAGATATCCACCAATGCCTACCCGCGGGATCTGTATCGGGCCAGTGCCGATCCGGCCGGCCAGACCGCCGACCTGCTGCTGGCGATGCTCGAGCGCGCCGGCATTCAGGTGCGCGGAGAAGCCGTCACCAGCACCACCCAGCCTCCGGCATCGGCGCGGCAACTGGCGGCCGTGGATGGCGAGCCCTTGCAGGAAGTCCTGCTGCGAACCCTCAATTACTCCAACAACTTCATGGCCGATGTGCTGGCGCTCAACCTGGCCAATGGCGCCCGACCCGGCCTGGAAGCGGGCGGGGCGGCCATTCAGGCCTTCGCCAGCCGCATCGAGGGTCATGGGCCTCTGACCCTGCGCAGCGGCAGTGGCCTGACAACGGACAATCGCACCAGCGCCAGCGGCGCCAACACCCTGCTGGCCCACATGTTCGAGCAGCCGGCGCTGTTTCCCAGCTTCGTGGCCGGGCTGCAATCACCGCGTAACGGGGTCATGCGTTTCATACGCAAGGGGCCGGCCAACTTCCAGAACCGCGTGATGCTCAAGACCGGCACCCTCAACGAGCCGGTCCGCGTGCGGGCGGTGACCGGGTACTTCCGTACCCTGTCGGACCGCTGGGGCGCGTTCACGGTGCTGGTCAATGGCACTGACTCGACGCCCTATCTCAACTGGACGATGGTGCTGGAGCGTCTGTCCGAGGATCTGGCGCGCTTAATCGAGGCCCACTAGTTACGCGACTACCAGGAAACCGATCATGAAACCCGGATACACCGGCCTGCGCCACCTCATGAACTCCACCCGATACTCCCTCAAGGGCTTCAGGGCGGCCTATCGCTACGAGGCCGCCTTTCGCCAGGAAGTGGCCCTCTGCGTGATCCTGATCCCGCTGGCCTGGTGGGTCGGGACCTCGCCGGTGGAGTGGATCCTGCTGGTCGGCAGTTGCCTGCTGGTGTTGATCGTCGAACTGCTCAATACCGCCGTCGAGAGCGTGGTCGATCGCATCGGCCCGGAGCATCACAAGCTGTCCGGACGCGCCAAGGACATCGGCTCGGCGGCGGTGATGCTGGCGCTGGTGCTTGCCGGCCTGACCTGGGGGCTGCTGTTGTGGAGCCGCTTCGTCGGCTGAGCCCCGTGGCGACGGGCTCAAGCAAATCCGCCTAGTGTCGGGGGTGCCGGCTTGGTTATGCTGAGCATATCCGCAACCCGATGACGAGGCGCCCATGGCTCTGCCCGACGACTTTCTGCCCCTGGATGCCATCCCCGAGCCTCCTGCCGCGGCACTCCGGCATGCCTGGGAGCGCCTGAGTACAGCGCTGGAGCAGGCCGACAACCTGGCCGCGATGCAGCAGCAGGAAGCGCCCAGCGAGAGCTGGCTGGCTCTTTCCCGGGCGCGTCGGCAGCAGTTGGCGCGGGTGCTGGCGGTCTCGAACCTGGCGCTGGAAACCCTGGTGCGACACCCGGACTGGCTGGCCCACCTGGATGCCATCGGCGAGCTGGACGTCACGCCATCGGCGGCTTCCTGGAACGAGGCGCTGGCCGAGAGTCTGGAAGACGTGACCGATGAAGCGGCCATGCATGCCGTGATTCGACGTTTTCGCCAGGCCCGCATGCTGGGCATCGTATGGCGCGACCTGAACCGCCCCGAGGGCACCGACATGTGGCGCACCAGCGGCGCCGTGTCGGCGCTGGCCGAGGCCTGCCTGGACGCCGCCCTGAGCTGGCTCGAACAGCACTACGCGGCCCGCTGGGGGCGGCCGGCCAAGCGCGCGGACGGCAGCGAGCAACGCCTGGTGGTGCTGGGCATGGGCAAGCTGGGCGCCGGCGAGCTCAATCTGTCTTCCGATATCGACCTGATCTTCGCCTTCCCCGAGAAGGGCGAGACCGAAGGTGGGCGCAAGCCCCTCGAGCACCAGGAATATTTCACCAAGATCGGCCAGAAGCTGATCGCCGCCCTGGATGCAGTGACTGCCGACGGTTTTGCCTTTCGTGTCGACATGCGACTGCGCCCGCTGGGCGATGGCGGCCCGCTGGTCGGCAGCTTCGCCTCTCTGGCCGGTTACTACCAGGATCAGGGCCGCGAGTGGGAGCGCTATGCCATGCTCAAGGCGCGCCCGGTCGCCGGCGACCGGGATGCCGGCGACGAGCTGCTGGCCAGTCTCAAGCCCTTCGTGTACCGCAAGTACCTGGACTTCGGCGCCATCGAATCCCTGCGCGAACTCAAGTCGATGATCAATCGCGAGGTCAAGCGTCGCGGCATGGAGGACAACATCAAGCTCGGCCAGGGCGGGATTCGCGAGGTCGAATTCGTGGTCCAGGCCTTCCAGTTGATACGCGGTGGCCGCGATACCGAGCTGCAGGTGACGTCCCTGCGTCGTGCGCTCCAGCGCCTGCCCGACCTGGGCCTGCTGCCCCAGGAAGTGGTCGACGAACTGGAGCCCGACTACGCCTTTCTGCGCGACCTGGAACATGTGCTGCAGGCGCTGGATGACCGGCAGACGCAGACCCTGCCCGTGGGCGAGCTGGAACGCGAGCGTGTCGCCCTCGGCCTGGACATGGAGGACTGGCCGGCCGTGATGGCGCGCCTCGACGAGGTACGCGCCCGGGTCCGGCGGCATTTCGATGCGGTCATCGCCGACCCCGAGGAAGAGGCGGAAAGCACTCCGGATCAGCCCGATTCGCGGGCGGCCAGTGTCGATTTCGAGGAATGGCGGGCGCTGTGGCGTGGAGAGGAAGGCGACGAGGACGCGCGAGACCTGCTGGCGTCCGCCGGGTTCGGTGCTGCCGAGGCCAGCCTGCGCCGTCTGATGGCGCTGCGCCGCTCGCGTCAGGTGCAGACCATGCAACGCATCGGCTTCGAGCGCCTCGACGCGCTGATGCCGCTGCTGCTCGAGGCCGCGGCGGAAAGCGACGCGCCGGACACGGCGCTGGAGCGCGTCCTGCCGCTGATCGAGGCGGTGCTGCGGCGCACGGCCTACCTGGCCCTGCTGCGCGAGAACCCGGTGGCGCTCGAGCACCTGATGCGGTTGTGCAGTGCCAGCCCCTGGATCGCCGAACAACTGGCCCGCTACCCGATTCTGCTCGATGAGCTGCTGACCCCGGACACGCTGTACACCCCGGCGGACAAGTCGCGCCTGGCCGACGAGCTGCGCCAGACGCTGGCACGGGTGCCCGAGGACGATGAGGAAGGTCATCTGGAAGCGCTGCGTGTCTTCAAGCATGCCCAGGTGCTGCACGTGGCGGCCTCGGATATCGCCGGCACGCGACACCTGATGAAGGTCAGCGACTACCTGACCTATATCGCCGAGGTAGTGCTCGAGGCGGTGCTGACCATGGCCTGGAAGCATCTGACGCGCAAGCACGGCTTTCCCGAGCGGCGTGACGGGAGCCGTTGTACCCCGGAGCCGGAGTTCCTGATCATCGGGTACGGCAAGCTCGGTGGCATCGAGCTGGGCTATGGTTCGGACCTGGACCTGGTCTTCCTGCATGACAGCGCCGGCCAGGGCAGTACCGACGGTGCTCGGCCCATCGACAACGCCGTTTTCTTCACGCGGCTCGGCCAGCGCATCATACACCTGCTCACCGCCATGACTCCGGCCGGCAGCCTCTACGAGGTCGACATGCGGCTGCGGCCCTCGGGCAACTCGGGGCTGCTGGTCTCCAGTATCGACGCCTACGCCGATTATCAGCGCCGCGAGGCCTGGACCTGGGAGCATCAGGCGCTGGTGCGGTCCCGGGTGGTGGCCGGTCATGCGGCGCTCAGCGAACGCTTCGCCGAGGTGCGTGGCGATGTGCTCGGCAGCCGACGCGACCCCGACGAGCTGCGCCAGGAAGTGATTTCCATGCGCCAGCGAATGCGCGAGCATCTGGGCAGCAAGGGCGAGTCCGGCAGCTTCGACCTCAAGCACGACCCGGGCGGCATGGTCGACATCGAGTTCCTCTGCCAGTACGCCGTGCTGGCCATGGGGCACGAGACCCCCGAGCTGCTGACCTACAGTGACAACATGCGCATCCTCGAGACGCTCGAGGAGAGCGGCCGGCTGCCGGCCGATGACTGTCGCCGCCTGCGCGAGGCCTACCTGGCCTGTCGCACGGCGTCGCATCGCTCCGCGCTGACCGGAGACCCGGCACGCGGCCCCGACGCCGACTTCCAGGCGCATCGTGATGCCGTCATCGCGGTATGGCAGCGGCTTCTCGAGCCGATGACATGATGCCTGTTTCTTCGACAAGGAAAGCAATGACATGAACAAGGTGTTGGTCCTGCACGGCCCCAACCTCAACCTGCTGGGCACGCGCCAGCCGGAGATCTACGGTCAGGAGACGCTGGCGGATATCGACGACACACTGCGCGCCCGGGCTCATTCGGGCGGCTGGGAGATCGTCTGCCGTCAAAGCAACCACGAGGGTGAACTGATCGATGCCATTCAGGCCGCACGCCTCGACGGCACGGCGGCGATCATCATCAATCCGGCGGCCTACACGCATACGTCGGTGGCCATTCTCGATGCCCTCAATGCCTTCGAGGGCCGGGTCATCGAAGTGCATCTCTCCAATGTCCACCAGCGTGAGGCGTTTCGGCATCATTCGTATGTCTCGCTGCGCGCCGATGGCGTCATCGCCGGACTCGGCAGCCAGGGCTATCGTGCCGCGCTGACGGCGGTGATGGAGGCCTGAGTGAGGATGACGATGCCATTACCGCGACATGGCGGGATGATGCGGTGTCTTTGCCTCGCGGGGCTCCTGCTGTTGGCCGGCTGCGGTGAGACGCCGACCGGTCGTTCCCAGCTGGCGCTGGTGCCGGATGCGCTGATGGCCAAAATGGGCAGCGACGCCTTCGTGCAGATGCGGCAACAGGGGCGGGAAGTGTCGGGCACGCCGGCCAGCCAGCGGGTCGAGTGCATTGCGCATGCGTTGCTGACGGCGACCGAGCGGCTGTATCCCGAGGTCGAAATGCCGGAGGAATGGCAGGTGGTGCTGTTCGAGGAGCCCTCGCCGAACGCCTTTGCCCTGCCGGGTGGGCGGATCGGGGTGCATACCGGGCTGTTGCGTGTCGCGGAGTCGCCGGCGCAGCTGGCCGCGGTGATCGGCCACGAGATCAGCCATGTGCTGGCCGACCATGGCAACGAACGCATGACCCAGCAGCTCGGCATCAAGGCGGCCCTGCTGGTGGTCGGCCTGCTGGGCGAGGGCGACATGGGGCAGCAGGCGATCCTTCAGGCGCTGGGCGTCGGCGCCCGGCTGGGCGTGACCCTGCCGTTCAGTCGCGCCCACGAGGAAGAAGCCGACCTGATGGGGCTGCGCATCATGGCGGCGGCGGGCTTCGACCCGGCCGCCAGCGTGGCGCTGTGGCGCAACATGGCGCAGGCCGGCGACGGCCAGCCGCCGGAGTTGCTGTCGACCCACCCGGCCCATGAGTCACGCATCGAGGCGCTCCAGGCCAACCTGCCGCAAGCCCGCGAGCTCGCCCGGGGCAGTGCCCCCGACTGTGGTCAGGGGCGCTTCGAGGTGCGCTGAGCCTGTTGACTGGAGCTCAGGAGTGCGAGTGCTCGTCCCGGGCTTCATAGTCGCCCTCGAGCACCTGGTGTTGCTGGGTGCGGTCCTGACCGGAGCGCGCTTCGCGGTAGGTCTCGCCGCCGACGTCCTGGGCCTGGTCGGCGCGCATCTGCTCCATGCGCTTTTTCATGCGGCGGCGCAGGAAGGGCAGCATGGCCCAGCCGATCAGCAGGAAGAACAGGCCGAGGATGGTGCCGACGATCATCAGGACGCCGAACAGCAGCCAGGTGAAAACGAGTTTGATGCCGCTGACCTGACCGCGGGGCCTGGCCTGGCGAGCACGTTGCTGCCATTGCTGGGCGGCGCGCCAGGCGGCGTTGTTGCGCGGGTCGTTGGGGTCGGTCATGAGGGGCTCCGTGGAGGCGTGCCGTCGGTCGGCAGCCGTGGATGTCTGCCCCTTGGAAAGCGGACCATCAGGAAGGTTCCGTCTGCCAGATGTCGCCGAGGATCTCGTAGCTCCGCAGCCGATCCTGCTGGGCAAACACGTCGGTGTGGATCATCAGTTCATCCGCGCCGGTGCTCTCCAGAAAGTGCTCCAGGCCGTCACGCACGCGCTGCGGGCCGCCGATGACGGCAGCGCCGAAGAACTGGTCGACCTGGGCCTGCTCCAGCGAT
The DNA here is from genome assembly GCF_030409265.1 of Halomonas sabkhae. Classification (NCBI taxonomy): domain Bacteria; kingdom Pseudomonadati; phylum Pseudomonadota; class Gammaproteobacteria; order Oceanospirillales; family Halomonadaceae; genus Halomonas; species Halomonas sabkhae. The sequence goes on along the minus strand of NZ_JAUFPM010000005.1, from coordinate 122,358 downwards.
GACCAGTCGATACGCTCGACCGGCGGCAGGGCGCGGGTACGCTGGCCGCGGATCAACCCCAGAAATTTCTGGCGGGCCGTGGTGGCGAGAAACTCGGCGCGTTCGTCGGAGTCGGCGGCGACCACCGGCAGGCCGACCATGGCGTGGGGCGCGTCCAGTACCGCCGAGGGCTGAAAGTTATCACGGTACAGCTTGAGGGCGTGGTGCAGCTGGGCCGGGGCAAACTGGGCGGCGAAGGCGAAGGGCAGTCCCTCGCGGGCGGCCAGGCGGGCACTGTAGTCGCTGGAACCGAGCAGCCAGATCGGCACATGCGTGCCCTGGCCGGGGATGGCGCGCACGCGCTGGTCCGGGCGTTCCTCGCCCAGGTAGCCGCGCAGTTCCTCCAGACGCTGCGGGAAGTCGTCCACGCCGGCGCGCGGGTCGCGGCGCATGGCGGCCATGGTGGCGCCATCCGAGCCCGGGGCACGGCCCAGGCCCAGATCGATGCGGCCCGGGTAGAGGGTTTCCAGGGTGCCGAACTGTTCGGCGATGACCAGGGGCGGATGATTGGGCAGCATGATACCGCCACTGCCGATGCGCAGGCGTGACGTGTGAGCCGCCAGATGCCCGATCAGCACCGAAGTGGCGGCGCTGGCGATGCCGTCGATGCTGTGGTGCTCGGCCAGCCAGTAGCGGGTGAAACCGAGCTGTTCGGTCAGCCGGGCCAGCTCGACGCTTTCGGTATAGCTGTCGGCAGCGCTGCCGCCCTGTCGAATCGGGGCCAGGTCGAGGACGGAAAGGGGAGTGGCGGCCAGTCGAGACATGAATTGCTCCAAAAATTAGCATGCTTTGTTTCTACATGGGGGCATTGGCCGTCGGTCTCAACAGCTTGACCTGCGATACCGCACGCCTTTGTTTATACTGTCCCGCCATCCCGGTGGGTGGCGAGTGGTATCAGTAGGGCAGAGTAGTTCAGTGGAGCAGGTCATGAGCAGGAAAACCGATACCTCGGCGCGCAAGACAGGTGCGACGCGCCGGCGTTCGCCACAAGCCGAGCGCGCTCCGTCGCGTTTTGACCGCTGGCTGGATGATCTGGTCAGCTGGTCGGTGGCCACGGCGCTGCTGGTCGGTGGCCTGGCCGTTCTGGTGACGCTGGTCTGGTAGCCTTGAAGGTAGCGAAGTCGCGTCCGGCAACGCATCATGAGGCGATGCCCGAGGACGCATAGTGGAGGGTCGACGACAGCATGCTTGAGTTTCTGCAGGGAGCGGCCTATGGCCTCTTCCTTACCTGCCCGGCCTGGTGCCTGATTGGCCTGATCAAGCCCTCGCTGGCCCTGCCTACCGAGTCGCTGGAGCGCTGGCGGGTGCTGGTGCGCTATGGCGCGCTGGTTCCGTTCATCAGCCTGCTGATGTGGCTGACCTCGCTGTGGGGCGGCTTTGGCCCCAGTCTGTGGGGCTGGCTGGCCGGCCTGGTGGGAATCGCGGCGGCGCTGCCGGTAGAGCGGCGCTGGCGTCGCTGGCGGGCTCGCCGTCAGTCCCGCCAGCTCGAGAAGGCGCGGCGTCGCGAGCGTGCCCGCGCCGAAGAGGGGGTGGTGGAGCTCGACCCGGCCCGGCCTCCGGAAGGGGCCGACGACATCGTGCGTGCCCTGTGCCGGGTCAAGGGCGAGCTGCTGGGCATCGAGCGTCCCGAGCTGGCGACCCGCGCCGATCGCCTGCACGGTCGCTATCGGCACGTCAACGAGGTGCTGGCGTCGCGCTTCGAGCCCGGCGAGCTGGCCTTCGAGCGAGCGCGCAAGCTGATCAATCAGGTCAGCCTGGGTGCCATCGATGACTTCGATGCCATGCTCGATCGCGCCCGGGGCATCCGCGGCATGGATGTCGGCTATGTGCGCAAGCGCCTCGCCGAGGAAGCGCCTCGCTTGTCCGCGGAAGAAACCGAGGCCCTGAGGCGGCGCCTGGCGCTGGCCGAGGAAACCGAGGTCGCCCTGCGGCGCCTCGCCGCGCAGAACGAGGCCGCCCTGACCGCCCTGGATGACGCCGCCGTGCGTCTGTCGAGCGTGGTCACGGGCCGGCCCAAGGCGGCGTTGGGGGCCGAGCAGGCCTGTGAGGACCTGCGCCGCTTCATCCAGGGCGCCGAGCGCTATGGCCAGTCGACGTCGAAGACCACCGCCAGGCATGGCGACAAGGGAGCCTCATCATGACCGATACTGACTCCGACAAGGCCTCGCAGCGCCTGTCACTGCCGCCGGTGGAACGCATCGCCGAAGAGCTGGGACAGGATGCCGCGGATAGCCGGGAGGCGCTGGACAGCGAACTCGAAGCGGCGGCCGCGTCCTTCGTCGCCGAGATACTGGGCGAGTCGTCGGGCAGTGCGGCCGAGCAGCGCCGTGCCGTCGACGAGATGGGGCTCGATCTGCAGCGCCAGGCCGCCCACCAGAGCGAGATGCTCAAGACGCCGCTGCACCAGCTGGCCCAGGAGGGTGACGAGGGCGGCCCGGTGGCCAAGGCGCTGGGCGAGCTGCGCGGCCGCATGAACACCCTCGACCCGCGCCATCACCGCCTCGAGCCGAGTGCCGTGGATCGTATCCGCCGCTGGATTCCGGGGCTGGGGACGCGCCTGCAGCGCTACTTCCAGCGCTTCGAGACCGCCCAGCAGGCGCTGGATGCCATCATTGCCGAGCTCGAGGGCGGCCGGGATCGCCTGGAGCGCGACAACATCACCCTCAACGATGACCAGCAGGCGCTCAACGAGACGCTCAAGCAACTGGAGCGTCAGGTCGCCCTGGGGCGGGCCATCGATGAGCGCCTGGTGAATAACCTGCCGGAACTCGATGAGTCACGGCGGCAATTCGTCGAGGAGGAGCTGCTCTTCCCGCTGCGCCAGCGGATACTCGATCTGCAGCAGCAACAGGCGGTCAGCCAGCAGGGCGTGCTGGCCCTCGAGGTGATCATCCGCAACAACCGCGAGCTGATGCGCGGCGTCGACCGGGCGATCAATGTCACCGTCTCGGCGCTCAGCGTGGCCGCAACCGTAGCGCTGGCGCTGGCCAATCAGCGCATCGTGCTGGAGCGCATCGAGTCGCTCAACACGGCAACTTCCGAGACCATCGCCGGTACCGCCGAGGCGCTCAAGCGTCAGGGGGTGGACATCCAGACCCGGGCTTCCCAGGCGACCCTGGACATGCAGTCACTGGAAAACGCCTTCGGCGATGTGATGGGCGCCATCGACGACCTGGCGAACTATCGCCGCGATGCCTTGCCGCAGATGGCCACCCAGATCGAACGCCTGGAAGGCCTGGCCCGACAGGGGCGCAGCGCGGCCGAGCGGCTGGATCGCGGCGAGGCAGCCAGCGATGATTCCCGCTGAGCGGCCCGCCGTGGCCGCTACTTGAAGCGCGAGCTGGCCTTGTCCCAGGCCTCGCGCAGTTGTGACCAGGCTCGGTCGGCGCCCTGGCGCATGTCGTCCCAGGCCTCACCGCTGGAGGCCTGGAGCGCATCCAGGCGCTTGCGGGCTTCATCGCGCCGTGCCTTCAGGTCGTCGATGTCTTCCTGATGCTGCTGTCGGGTGTCCTCACCGGCCTGCCGAGCGCGCTTGGTCAGCTCCTCGATCTCGACATTCCAGCGGGCCAGGCTGTCCTTCAGCCGTTCGATGAATGCGTCGCGCTGATTCATGGCTCACCTCCTTCGAGATACGACCTCGTCGAGGTCCCAGAGTGCCACGACTGACGCACGTTGTCGCCATGGCGAGTATTTTTCGATGAACTTCGGTTATGATGCAGGCAGCGATCCTGCATCGCCGAGAAGGCATCCGGGATCACCGTGATGCCAGGAAACGTGGCGATCGTCCACGTGGAGGCCAGCCATGGAAAGTGATAAGCGCAATGTGTTCGTCGTCGGGCTCAATGACACCAATCGGCAACGCCTGGAACGGCTGAGGGGCGCCGAGTCGTGTCGCTTTCACGGGGTCATCGAGCCGGCCGCCGTCTACGATACCGAGGTCTTCGACATCGCTGCCATGCTCGCCGAGGCGACCGCGCAGCTCGAGGCCTTCGACGGCAAGGTGGACGCCATCGCCGGCTACATGGACTTTCCGGTTTCCACCATGCTGCCGATCCTCTGCGAGCATTTCGGCACCCGCTCGCCCTCGCTTGCCAGCCTGCTCAAGTGCGAGCACAAGTACTGGAGCCGCATGGTGCAGCGCGAGGTTATCCCGCAGCACATCCCCAATTTCACGGCCTTCGATCCCTTCGATGACGACGCCCTGACGCGCATCGGCGAGGCCGGGCTCTACTTCCCGTTCTTCGTCAAGCCCATCAAGTCCTCGGGCTCGCGGCTGGGCTTTCGCATCGATACACCGGAAGACTTCTACCAGGCCATCGAGCACCTGCGCGCGGATATCGGCCTGATTGCCGACCCCTTCAATACGGTGCTCGAGCATGCCCGCCTGCCCGAGGACATCGCGGCCGTGGACGGCCACTTCTGCATGGCCGAGGAAATCATCGGCGGCTGGCAGTGCACCGTCGAGGGCTATGTCCACGATGGCGAGGTGGTCAGCTATGGCATCGTCGACTCGCTGCGCTATCCCCAGGTGCTGAGCTTCTTCCATTATCGCTACCCCTCCGGGCTGCCCGAACCGGTGCAGGCCAAGATGCTGGAACTCACCGACACGGTGATGCGCCACATCGGCTTCGATCACTCGGCGTTCAATATCGAATATTTCTGGGACGAGGCCCAGGACCGTATCTGGCTGCTGGAAATCAATACGCGCATCTCCCAGTCGCACTGCGACCTCTTCGAGAAGGTCGATGGGATCAGCAATCAGCAGGTCACCATTGATCTGGCGCTCGGCCGCAAGCCGGACATGCCGAACCGCCAGGGGGACTTTGCCATCGCCGGCAAGTTCTTCCATCGCGTCTTCTTCACCGATGCCGTGGTGACCCGGGTACCGGACGCGGCGGCCATCAAGGCGTTGGAGAAGGCCTTTCCGGGGACGGTCATTGCCCTGCAGGTCGAGGCCGGCCAACGCCTCTCGAGCCTGCCCGAGCAGGACAGCTACAGCTTTGCCCTGGCCTATATCTGGATGGGGGCGGCATCGGTCGAGCAACTGCTCGAGAACTTTGATTGCCTGGTGGCGCAGCTCGATTTTGCCTTCGACGACATCGAAGGCTGATACAAGGAGGTGGGGATGCGCATTGTCGACGACTTTCCGCGCGCGGTGCACGAGGAAGAGACCTGGATCAGCATGGCCGATGGAACCCGCCTGGCGGCGCGCATCTGGCGGCCGGTGGATGCGGAGCAGGAGCCGGTGCCGGCGATTCTCGAGTATCTGCCGTACCGCAAGCGCGACCTGACCGCCGAGCGTGACGTTCAGGTGCATCATTACTGGGCCGGGCATGGCTATGCCGGGGTGCGGGTGGATATCCGCGGTACCGGTGAGTCGGACGGCGTGTTGACCGATGAGTATCTGCAGCAGGAGCTGGATGATGGTGTGGCGATCATCGAGTGGCTGGCCGCTCAGCCGTGGTGCAGTGGCGCAGTCGGCATGGTGGGCATTTCCTGGGGTGGCTTCAATGGTCTGCAGATCGCGGCCATGGCCCCGCCGCAGCTCAAGGCGGTGATCACGCTGTGTTCCACCGATGATCGCTATGCCGATGATGTTCACCACATGGGCGGCTGTCTGCTGGGCGACAATCTCTCCTGGGCCTCGACCATGTTCGACGGCAATGCCTGCCCGCCGGACCCGGCGCTGGTCGGCGAACGCTGGCGCGACATGTGGCTGGAGCGCCTTGAGGGCAGCGGCCTCTGGTTGAGCAAATGGCTGGCCCATCAACGCCGCGATGACTACTGGAAGCATGGCTCGGTCTGTGAGGACTTCTCGGCCATCCAGTGTCCGGTGTATGCCATCAGCGGCTGGGCCGACGGTTACTGCAATGCGGTCTTTCGCTTGCTGGCCGGCCTGCAGGTGCCGCGCAAGGGGCTCATCGGCCCCTGGGCGCACAAGTATCCCCATCTGGGCGAGCCGGGCCCGGCGATCGGTTTTCTGCAGGAATCCCTGCGCTGGTGGGACCAGTGGCTGAAGGGCGAGGACAGCGGCATCATGGACGAGCCCATGCTGCGGGTCTGGATGCAGGAGTCGGTGCCGCCCTCGGCACGTTACGCGGTGCGGCCGGGGCGCTGGGTGGCCGAGCCGGAATGGCCGTCGCCGCGCATCGTCGAGACCTCCTTCCGACTGACCACGGGCCACGACCTGTTGCCCGAGGATGTCGGCGAGGACGACGAGAATGTCCTGACGCTGCGTTCGCCACTCTCGGTGGGGCTCTATGCGGGCAAGTGGTGCTCCTACAATGCGCCGCCCGACCTGCCCCACGACCAGCGTGACGAGGACGGCGGGGCCCTGGTCTTCCAGACGCCACGGCTCGCTGATCCCCTGGAGATCTGCGGCCAGCCCGGCGTCGAGCTGGAGCTCGAGGTCGACCAGCCGGTGGCCATGGTGGCCGTGCGGCTGATCGATATCGCCCCCGACGACAAGGCCACGCGCATTTCCTACGGTCTGCTCAACCTGACCCATCGCGACAGCGATGAAACGCCGGCGCCCATGGTGCCGGGGCAGCGTTATCGGGTGCGCGTCGAGCTCAAGCATATTGCCCAGCAGTTTCCCGCCGGCCACGCCATCCGTCTGTCGCTGTCGTCCAGCTACTGGCCGCTGGCCTGGCCATCGCCGCGCCCGGTCACCCTGACCCTGTGCCCCGGGCGCAGCCGCCTGCTGCTGCCCATGCGCCCGCCGCAACCCGAAGAGGAAGCCCGCCTGCCGGTGTTCGCGGAGCCCGAGGCCGCGCCGCCGCTGGCCAAGACGCTGCTCCAGCCGACCCAGGAGCGCTGGCAGGTGATCCGCGACCTGGCCAATGACCAGACCACTCTGGAGGTGGTCAATGACGAGGGGCGCTATCGCCTCGACGCTATTGACCTGGAAATCGCGGCGCGTGTCACCGAGCGCTACAGCTACTCCTACGGCAGCTATGACAGCATCAGCGGCTGGACGGAGTGGGAGCGCAGCTTCCGCCGCGGCGACTGGCAGGTGCGGACGCTGACGCGAACCCGCATGACCAGTGATGCCGAGAACTTTCGGCTGCGCGCCACCCTGGATGCCTGGGAGGACGATACGCGCGTCTATTCGCAGACATGGGACGAGACGATTCCCCGCGATCTGGTCTGAGTGCTGGGTGGCGCTGTCGCGGGTATGGCGGGGCCTGAGTTTCTGAGCCGGTGGAGAATGGCCGCATCGCGAGCAGGCTGCTATCTTGGGCCTCCTTCTTCGACAGGGATGCCGCCATGAGCACGACGACCGCCGCTGCGGCCGAGACGCCCTGGGCTTCGCGCCGGGAAATTCTCGGCTGGGCGATGTTCGACTTCGCCAACCAGGCCTACACCCTGCTCATCATCACCGTGGTGTTCGGCGAGCTGTTCACTACGGTGATCGTCGGCGATCGTGGCGATGGCTATCGGCTGGCCAACCTGCTGTGGAGCCTGGCGCTGGCCATCAGCTATCTGCTGGTGGTCGTCACCGGCCCCCTGTGCGGTGCGGTGATGGACTACCGCGCCGACAAGAAGCGTTTCCTGTTCGCCAGTTATCTGGCGACCATCGGCACCACCGCCATGCTGTACTTCGTCGAGCCGGGTCTTGTGGTGCTGGGATTGGTGCTGATCATCCTCTCCAACTACGCCTACTCCATGGGCGAGTCCTTCATCGCGGCCTTCCTGCCGGAACTGGGGCCACCGGAGTCGCTGGGCCGCATCTCCGGCTTCGGCTGGGCGCTGGGTTATGTGGGCGGGCTCTGTGCCGCGGGCTTCACACTGGTGGTGCTGGGCGAGACCACGGCGGAGAATTTCGAGCGCATTCGCTGGGTCGGCCCCTTTGCCGCCGCTTTCTTCCTGTTGGCGGCCATCCCTACCTTCCTGTGGTTGCGTGAGCGCGGCACACCGCAGCCGCCGGGTCAGCCCTATCACCGTATCGCCTGGCAGCGGGTCTCCACGACCCTGCACGAGCTGCGTCGCTTTCGTGACCTGGGGATCTTCCTGGTGTCACTGCTGTTCTCCATGGCCGGGGTCTACATCATCATCGCCTTCGCCTTCATCTACGGCGCTCAGGTCATCGGCTGGGACGCGACGACGCGCAATATCATGTTCATCATCGTGCAGATCACCGCGGCTGCCGGTGCCATCGGCTTCGGCGCCATCCAGGATCGCATCGGCACCCGCGAGACCTATCTGATCACCCTGGGGCTATGGGTCGCGGCCATCCTGGCCATCTGGGCCACGCCCGGGATGACCGCCTGGCTGAATACGGCCCTGGGGCTTGACTGGCAGGCTCAGCACGTCTTTCTGGTGGTGGGCTGCCTGGCGGGGCTCAGCCTGGGCTCCAGCCAGTCCGCCAGTCGCGCCCTGGTGGGGCTGTTCTCGCCGCGTCGCAAGGCCGCCGAGTTTTTCGGTTTCTGGAGTCTGGCCAACAAGCTGGCGGGCGTCTTCGGCATCATCGGCCTGGGGCTGTTGCAGTCGGTGGTCGGCCTGCAGGCCTCGATCCTGCTCTGTGCAGCGCTCTTTCTCATCGCCATCGCCATCTGCCTGGGCGTCGATCAGGCGCGGGGCATGGAGGCTGCCCGGCAGTGGGAAGCGGATGACGTGCAGGGGGCATAAGCGTGAGGAGTCAGGGGTGATGTGTGAAGGGTGAGGAGTGATGTTTGAAGAGTGAGGGGGATCTGTGAGGGGTGACGAGACAGGGGAGCCGTGTAGTGGCGGGAGGTGAGCTTGGCAAGTGAGACACGCCGTGCCGGCCTGGGCATGATGCTGCTGTTCTGGTTGCTGCTGATCGGCCTGGGCACCTGGTGGTGGCAGGGCTGGTTGCAGGAGCGCGAGAACCCGAACGCCGATCTTGCGCAAATGGCCACTGGTGATCCCCTGACCCTGGAGCGCAACCCGGCGGGGCACTTCGTCGCCACCGGACGGATCAATGGCGAGCCCGTGGAGTTCCTGCTGGATACCGGCGCCACCTATGTGGCGGTGCCCGCCGAGCTGGCCGATCGGCTCGACCTGGAGCGCCAGCGCGAAGTCTGGTTCTCCACCGCCAATGGCCGGGCCCGCGGGCATCTGACCACCCTGGACGAGGTCGGCCTGGGCGGGCTGACGGCCAGTGAGGTGCGTGGCTCGATCAGCAAGGGGCTGACCGGCGAGCAGGCGCTGCTGGGCATGAGCTTTCTGGGACGCTTCGATATCGCCATCAGCGGCGAGCAGATGACGCTCCAGCTGCCCTCCGGGTCAGCCGCTGACGGTTGAAGGCCCGGGCGAGTGTGGCCCGCTGCGCCAAGCTGTTAATATGTATGCATGAACAGTACCTCCGCTGACCGCGTCTCGGCCTCGCTGGATGATCCGCGCTATTACCTGAGCAACTTCCAGTTCGTGCTGGACTGGGTGGCCGCACGCCATCACGACCTGCTCGATGACGCCGAGCTGGCCTTTCTGCGCGACTTCCCTCAGCTGCCGGTGGCATCGCGCGCCCTGCTGGTCCGCATGGTGATGCGCCGCGGCGAGGTGTTTCGGCGCTCGCGTCTCGATTATGCCGAGATCGGCGATACCACGGCGGCCCTGGCACCACTGCAGCACGCCGGCTGGGTCGAGGCGGACCCCGAGTGCGAACTGAGCGAGCTGTTCCGCCAGCTGCGCCTGCCCGAGCTGCGCCAGGCGCTGGCCGACGAGATGGCCGCCGCCGGCGTCTCACGTTCGGCGAGCAAGGCGAGCCTGCACGAGGCCCTGCAGGCCCGATTGACCCGACCGCGACCACTGAGCGAATGGTGGCCACAGGCCCCGGACCGGCTGGTGCGTGTGACGGTGATGCCGCTGTGCGATCGGTTGCGGCTGATGTTCTTCGGCAACCTGCGCCAGGACTGGGCCGAGTTCGTGCTCACCGAACTGGGCATGCAGCGCTTCGAGAGCGTGGCCTTCGATGCCGCCTCGCGGGCCTTCGGTCGACGCGCCGAGGTCGATGAATACCTCTTCCTGCACCGCCTGCGCGAACGCCTCGACGCGGGCGAGAATCCGGTCGTGCTGGGCGAGACGCTGGCCGAGTCGCCCAGCGCCGAGGCGTCCGCCAATGCCTGGCTGGCCAGTCGGCGCGCGCGCCTGCTGGTGCACCTGGGGCGTGAAGCCGAGCGTCAGGGGGAGACACAAGCCGCCCTCGGGCTCTATGCCCGTGCCGGCGACGGTGAGGGGCGCATTCGCCGGTTGCGGCTGCTGGAACGTTGCGGCGAGCATGCCCGGGCGCATGCGTTGCTCGAGCAGGCCGGCGAGGTGGGGGAGCGCGAGGCTCAGGCCCTGGCACGACTGCGCACGCGGCTCCGCCGGCGGCTCGGGCTGACGGCCGAGCCAACGCCTCGCGAGGCCAGCCCCGAGCGGCTCGACCTGACCCTGCCGCCCACGGGCGAGCGCGTCGAGCTGGCCGTGGTCGCGCACCTGTCCTCGCCCGAGGCGCCGGTGTACTACGTGGAAAATGCCCTGATCGGCGGGCTGTTCGGCCTGTTGTGCTGGGAAGTCTTGTTCGCGCCGCTGCCGGGAGCCTTCTTCCATCCCTTCCAGAGCGCCCCGGCGGATCTGGGCCGCGAGGACTTCGTGGCGCGTCGTCGCGAGCGTTTCGAGGCCTGTCTGGCCGAGCTCGACGATGGCCGCTACCGCCACACCATCGCCCGGCACTGGCAGACCAAGCAGGGGCTGTCGGCCACCTTCCTGCACTGGGAGCGCCTGAGCTGGCCGCTGATCGAGCAGGCCTTCGACTGCCTGCCCGCCGCGCATCTGCGTGCCTGCTTCGAGCGCATCCTGGCGGACCCAAGAGGCAATCGCAGCGGTCTGCCGGATCTGATCCAGTTCCTGCCGGACGGGCCGGCGCCGCACTATCGGCTTATCGAGGTCAAGGGGCCGGGCGACCGCCTGCAGGACAATCAGCGCCGCTGGCTGAGCTTCTTTCAGGCCCGGCGGATGCCCGTGGCGGTCTGCCATGTCGGCTGGCAGGAGGCGCCATGAGCCGCGAGGCGGAGGGGGCGGCGCAGGATTACCGGGTCGCGGTACGCACCCTCTGCGAGTTTACCGCACGCCAGGGTGATCTCGATTACCGCTTCACGCCGGCGCCCAGTGCGCGTGAAGGCATCGAGGGCCATGCGCGGGTCGTGGCGCGTCGCGGGCCGGACTATCGCGCCGAGGTGCCGCTGGCCGGCGAGGTCGAGGGCCTGCAGCTGGCCGGGCGCGCGGATGGCCATGACCCCCGGCGAGGTGAGCTGGAAGAGATCAAGACCCATCGCGGCGATCTCTCGCGCATGGGCGAGAACCAGCGTGCCCTGCACTGGGCCCAGGTATCGGCCTATGGCGCCCTGCTGTGCGAAGCCGAGGCGCTCGAGCGCGTGACCCTGGTGCTGGTGTATCTGGATGTGGTCAGCGGTGCCGAGACGCGGCTGACCCGTGATGCCGAGGCCGGCGAGTTGCGCGACTTTCTGGCCGGCCTGTGCCGGCAGTTCCGTGACTGGGCCGAGCAGCAGGCCGCGCATCGCCAGAGTCGCGATCGGGCGCTGACCGCGCTGGCCTTTCCGCATGCCGACTTTCGCCCCGGCCAGCGCGCTCTCGCCGAGGATGCCTATCGCGCGGCTGCCAGCGGACGCTGCCTGCTGGCCGAGGCGCCCACCGGCATCGGCAAGACCCTGGGGGCGCTGTATCCCAGCCTGATGGCCATGCCGCGTCGCGGCATCGACCGGCTGGCGTTTCTGACCATGAAGACGCCGGGGCGCCGTCTGGCGCTGGATGCCCTGGCGGCTCTCGGCGCCGCTGCCGAAGCCGCGGACCGCCTGCCGCTGCGGGTCCTGGAGCTGGTGGCACGCGACAAGGCCTGCGAGCATCCGGACCTGGCCTGCCATGGCGAGGCCTGCCCGCTGGCGCGGGGCTTCTATGACCGTTTGCCGGCGGCGCGTCAGGCCGCCGTCGAGCATGGCTGGCTCGACCGGGAAGGCCTGCGCGAGGTGGCGCTGGCGCATCAGGTCTGCCCGTATTATCTCGGGCAGGAGCTGGCGCGCTGGAGCGATGTGCTGATCGGCGACGTCAACCACTACTTCGATGATAGTGCCCTGATTCACGGCCTGGCCCAGGCCGATGACTGGCGGCTGGCGCTGCTGGTCGACGAGGCCCACAACCTGGTGGAGCGGGCCCGCGGCATGTACAGCGCGGCGCTGTCCCAGAAACGCCTCAATCGACTGCATCGCCTATCGCCGCCGGCATTGAAACGGCCGCTGGGCAGCCTGGTACGCCGCTGGCGCGAGTTGCTGCGCGAGCAGCCCGATGTGGAGTGGCAGGCGCTGGCGTCGATCCCCGAGGGCTGGCTGGGTGCCCTGCAACGCGCCGTCTCGGCGGTGGGCGACTATCTGGCCGAGCACCCGGAGGGTGGCGCTCCGAGCCTCCGGGAGTTTCTGTTCGAGGCGCTGGCCTTTGCGCGTCTCGCCGAGCGCTTCGGCGAGCATTCGCTGTGCGAGCTGCGGCGTGCCGGCCAGGGCCAGGCCGTCATGGCGATTCGCAACCTGGTGCCGGCGGACTTCCTGCGCTCCCGCTTTGCCGCGGCCCACTCGACGATGCTGTTCTCGGCCACACTGAGCCCGCCCGCGTATCACCGCGACCTGCTCGGTCTGCCCGACAACAGCGTGGTGCGTCGCGTGGCCTCGCCCTTCATGGCGGAGCAGCTGGAAGTGCGCTACCGGGCGGATATCTCGACGCGCCTCAAGGATCGTGACGCCTCGCTCGGCCCCATCGTCGAGGAGCTGGCGGGGCAGTATCGCCGTCAGCCCGGACACTACCTGGCCTTCTTCAGCAGCTTCGCCTATCTGGAAGCGGCCCGGGCTCGACTGGAGGCGTCGTACCCCGAGGTGCCGGTACGCGCCCAGCAGCGCGGCATGAGCGAGGCCGAACGCGATGCCTTCCTGGCCGGTTTCACGCCCGAGGGCAGCGGCATCGCCTTTGCGGTGCTCGGCGGCGCCTTCGCCGAAGGCATCGACCTGCCCGGGGAGCGCCTGGTGGGCGCCTTCGTGATCACCCTGGGCCTGCCGCCCTTCGACCCGCTCAACGAGGCATTGAAGCAACGCCTGCAGGCGCGCTTCGGCCGCGGCGACGACTACGCCTACCGCGTGCCCGGCATGATCAAGGTGGTGCAGGCCGCCGGCCGGGTCATCCGCGGCCCGCAGGACCGCGGCGTGGTGGTGTTGATGGATGACCGTTTCGCGCGGGCGGAGAATCGGGAGTTGTTGCCGGACTGGTGGGGTTTATAGGCTTTGAGCTACGAGCTACGAGCTACGAGCTACGAGCTACGAGCTACGAGCCGGGCGGTGCCAACATACTGCTCGCCACTCGCCACTCGCCACTCGCCACTCGCCACTCGCCACTCGCCACTCGCCACTCGCCTCACACCCCACGCTTCGGGGCGTCAGTGACCACTTCCTCGTCGGCTTCGAAGAGCTCCTCCAGTTCCTGGGCGGCTTGCTGGAGGGTCTGGATCTGCTGGGCTTCGTCGCTGGAGACTTCCATCTGTCGCAGCAGCGTCGTTTCGTCGTGCTGGCGGAAGGTCGCGACGGTGTGGCGGGCGCTGTCGCGCTCGATGCCCAGGGCCACCAGGATCTTCTCGGTCAGTTCGAGGCTGGCCGGCAGCAGGTCACGCACGACGTCGTTGATGCCGTGGCGCATCAATAGCTGGGCATGATGACGGTTGCGGGCACGGGCGAAGAGACGCAGTTTCGGGAAGCGACGCTGGACCTTCTCGACGATGCGCAGCGAGGTTTCGATATCCGAGATGGCGATCACCAGGATATGCGCGCGCTCGGCGCCGGCGGCCTCCAGCAGGTCGAGCCGCGAGGCATCGCCGAAGTAGATCTGGTTGCCGTAGCGGCGCACGAAATCCACGTGCTCGGCGTTGATGTCGAGGATGGTATAGGGAATCTGCAGGCCCTGCAGGGTCCGGCCGATGACCTGACCGAAGCGCCCGAAACCGGCGATGATGATGCGCGGTGCGTGATCGTCCGGCTTGTCGTACTCGCGCGGCGTACTGCCGGCCACGAAACGCGGGCGTACCAGGCGGGCGTGCAGCTGGAAGAGGATCGGCGTGGCCGCCATGGACAGCGAGACTACCAGCACCAGCAGGCCGACCAGGTCGGAGCCCATCAAGCCGGCACTGGCGGCGGCGGTGAGCAGCACGAAGGCGAACTCGCCGCCCTGGGGCAGCAGGGCCGCCAGGTTCAGTGAGTCGCGCCAGTCGACGCCGTAGCCGCGCGCCGCGGCCAGCACGCCCAGCCACTTGGTCACCAGCAGCAGGGCGGTCAGCCCCAGCACCATGCCCGGCTGCTCGACCAGTTGGCCAATCGGCGCGGTCATGCCCACGGCCATGAAGAACAGGCCCAGCAGCAGGCCGCGGAAGGGCTCGATATCGGCCTCGATGCTGTGGCGGTATTCGGAGTCGGCGAGCAGTACGCCGGCCAGGAAGGCGCCCAGGGCCATCGACAAGCCGGCAAGCTCCATGGCCAGTGCCGCGCCTATCACGACCAGCAGCGAGGTGCCGGTGAAGACCTGGCGACTGCGCGCAGCGGCGGCGGCCCGGAACAGCGGGCGCAGCAGGTAGCGGCCGCCGATGATCAGGGCGGCAAAGGCACCGATGCCGATCAGCAACTCGCGCAGCATGACTTCCCAGCCGCCGGCGATGGCCGCGCCGCCTGCCAGCAGCGGAAGGATGGCGATCGCCGGAATGGTCGCCATGTCCTGGAACAGCAGGTCGGCGAAGCCGAGTCGGCCGTGGCGGGTGTTCAGCTCGCCCTGCTCGCCGAGCAGTTGAAGCACCAGTGCCGTGGAACACAGGGCCAGGCTGAAGCCGACGACCAGCGAGACGGTGAGTGACAGACCGAATGCCAGGGCCAGGCCGCCGAGCGCCAGGCTGGTAATCAGCATCTGCAGGCCGCCGAAGCCGAACACCGGCTTG
This sequence comes from Halomonas sabkhae, assembly GCF_030409265.1. Classification (NCBI taxonomy): domain Bacteria; kingdom Pseudomonadati; phylum Pseudomonadota; class Gammaproteobacteria; order Oceanospirillales; family Halomonadaceae; genus Halomonas; species Halomonas sabkhae. The sequence goes on along the minus strand of NZ_JAUFPM010000005.1, from coordinate 107,345 downwards.
CGCATCAACTTGAGGCGGGCCGGCTTGAGCTCCAGGCCGATCACGAACAGCAGAAAGACGATGCCGACCTCGGAGAAATGCAGGACCTCCTCGGCATCGGGCACCAGGCCGAGCGCGGAAGGGCCGATGATCACCCCGGCGATCAGGTAGCCGAGCACCTCGCCGAGCCCCAGACGCTTGACCAGCGGCACGATGACCACGGCCGCGGCGAGAAAGATCAGGGCATTGTAGAGCAGGTCGATAGCCACTCGGTCACTCCTTGATGAAGGGGCAAGGGGTCAATGTCGGGCACGCGGCAGGATGATATCCCGTGTCAGTGGCGCCAGCGGCATGGTGTCGGCTTCCTCGAGGGTCACCCAGCGCATCTCGGCGATTTCCGCGGCCGCCCGTGGCTCGCCGTCCAGCCTGGCACGAAACAGGTGGGCGACGAGCTGATGGCCGGGCTCGTTGGCCGCCGGCGCCTCGAACTCGCCGAGTGGTTCGAGCAAGCGAGGCGTGCAGCCGAGCTCTTCCTCGATCTCGCGGGCCAGGGCCGTCGCCGGCGCCTCATCGGGCTCCAGCTTGCCACCGGCCTGCATGAAGGCGTCGGTATCGTGCTTGCGCACCAGCAATAGACGACCGGCGTCGTCCTGAATCAGGGCCGCGGCGATATGCAGGGTAGGGGCGGTGACAGGCATGGCGGGCTCCGTTGGATGGTGATCCTATGTTACCACCCCTGTGCCATCGGGCGTGCTGTTACGCGCCCGGCTCGAATAGCCGCAGATGCGAGACCACCACCTCTTCCATGGCGTTCAGGGTGTCGTCATCGACCTGCTGCAGGGAAAGGCGACGCAGCAGAGGTTCGCGGGCGATCAGGAAGAACACGATCTGGCCGACCAGGGTGTGGGTCTCCAGCGTCGTGACGGGGTCCTCGACATCCCGGCCGGTCAGGCAGGCGATGTGCTGGCTGAGGGTGAGCTGCACCACCCCGAAGGCCTGATGCTGGAGGATCTCGAAGGCGTCGCTGGGGTGGAGCTGCTCGCGCATGACCATCAGCAGCCATTGGCGGCATTCGACGTCGGCGGCGAAGGTGCGCACCATGCGACGCACCAGGCGTTCGAGCTCGCGACGTGCCATGGCGCGGTCTTCCGGCATGCTTCCGGCGGCCTGGATGCCCAGGCGTTCGCGCAGGGCGCCGGCGATGTAGCGGGCCGCGGCCAGGTAGAGGCCATGCTTGTTGTCGAAGTAGTAGGCGATGGAGCCGATATTGGCCTGTGCCGCGTCGGCCAGCATGCGTGTGGTGGTGGCCTTGTAGCCGTGCTCGCCGAACAGCCGGATGCCGGCCCGAATCAGGCGATCGCGAGTGGTGTCATCGCTCATGACGCGACTCCTGGCTGGTGGTGGCGCGTGTCGATGCCGAAAAAGAGGGTATACAGCACCGGCACGACACCGAGGCTCATGATGGTACCGACGCCCAGCCCACAGGCCATGGCGGCCGCCATGCCGTAGAACAGCGGGTCGCGGCCGATGATCAGGGGCAGGAACCCGAGCACCGTGGTGATGGCCGACATCAGGATGGGACGCAGGCGTCGTGCCGAGGCCTGGATCACGGCATCGCAGTGTGACGCATGGGCTCCCGTGGCGCGCCGCTCGATGTCGATGCGGTCGATCAGCACGATGGCATTGTTGATGATGATGCCGGCCAGGCTGTAGAGGCCGAGCATGACCATGAAGCCGAAATCGGCACGGCTGGCCAGCAGCCCCAGGGCGACCCCGACGATCACCAGCGGAATGGTGGTAATGATCAGCAGCGGTCGCTTGAAGGAGTTGAACTGGGCGACCAGCAGGATGAAGATCAGGCCGATGCACAGCGGCAGGTTGGCCTGCAGGGCCGCCTGGCCTTCCGCCGACTCCTTGACCACGCCGTCGAACTCGATCCAGTGCCCGGGCGGCAGCTCATCCTCGAGCTGGCGCAGTGCCGGGGTGACGCGCGGCACCATGTCCTCGGCCGTCAGCTGCTGGTTACGGCCCTCGATGGTGATGGTGCGTACCAGGTTCTCGCGATCGATGCGGTAATAGCCGTTATCCAGGCGTACTGTGGCGACCTGGTTGAGCGGGACGCCGGCATCGCGGCCTTCCTCGGGATAGACCGTCAGCGATTCCAGGTGCTCGAGGCTGCCGCGCCGGGGCTCGTCATAGCGCATCATGAGCGGGATGGTGTCGTCGCCCTCGCGATAGTGACCGAGCTGATAGCCATTGATGGCGCCCTTGAGCGAGCGGGCGATATCCTGCGAGGTGATGCCGGCGCGGCGGGCCTGTGCCTGGTCGACATCGATGCGCAGCGCAGGAATGCGTGCCTCCCAGCTGTGGCGGATGTCCCGGGCGCCATCGACGCCATGCAGAATGTCTTCGACCCGCTGGGCGGTCTGGAACAGCACGCCACGATCGGGCCCCTTGACCTGCACCTGGAGCAGGGTGCTGTCCGAGGGGCCGAGGAACATCCGGGTGACCTGGGGTGAGATGTCCGGGTGATGGGTGGCCAGATAGTGTCGCGTGGCCTGGATCACGGCATCCACCCGGTCGCGGTCATTCACGTTGAGCACCATGAAGCCCTTGTTGGGCGCCGGGTCGATGGGCGTCAATGACAGCACGAAGCGTGGCCCCCCGAACCCCGCATAGGCGGCCACACTGGTGAGGTCGTCGCGCAGGGCCGGGGCGTCGAGCAGGTCCCCGCTCAGTGCCTGAACCCGGCGGTCGGTGGCATTGGCGGCAATGTCGGAGGGAAAGTCGATGGTCACCAGGACCTGGCTGCGGTCCGAGTCGGGAAAGAATTTCTGGGGTACCAGCTGCATCATCAGCACGCCGCCGGCCAGCGCCCCGCCCATCAAGATCAGAAACAGCACCCGGTGGTGCAGTACATGCCGCAGCAGGCGGGCATAGCCCGTCGAGACCCGGCGGAAGAGGCGGTCCGAGAGCGTCGTGGCCCTGTCCTGCCGTGACGCACCGGGTCGCTTGAGGAAGCGGTGGCACAGGGCCGGCGTGACCGTCAGCGACAGGAACCACGAGCTCAGCAGGGTGATGGCGATGACGATGGAGATCGAGCGGGTGTATTCGCCGGCCACATGCTCGGCCAGCATCAGGGGCAGAAAGACCAGGATGGTGGTCAGGGTGGAGGACAGCAGCGGCATGGCCAGCTCGCCGCCGGTTTCGGCGAGTGCCTGATCGCGTGTCCCCCCGGCTTCCAGGCGTGTCTTGAAGTCCTCGGCGATGACGATGGCGTTATCCACCAGCAGCCCGAGGGCGATGACCAGGGTGGCCAGGCTGGCGCGCTGCAGGGTCATCTCGGTCAGGCCCATGACGGCCAGGGTCACCAGCATGACGGCGGGGACGAGCGAGCCCACGATGAGGCCGGTCCGCAGCCCGAGGAAGAGCACCACCACGGCCAGCACGATGGCCAGTGTCTGGATGACACTGGCGGTGACGCCGTAGACGGCATTGGCGACCTGCTCCGGCTGGAAGGTCATGATGTCCAGCGAATAGCCGGCCGGCAGGGTGGCGCTCACTTCATCCAGGCGCGCCTTGATGGCATGGCCGAAGTCGAGGACGCTCTGGCCTTCGAGCATGGAGATGGCGAAGACGATGGCCGGCTCGCCGTTGAAGTAGGCCGTGCGGTGGGCCGGGTCTTCATAACCGCGACGAATCTCGCCCAGGTCGCGCAGCCGCAGCGTGCCGCCCTCGGGGAGGCGTATCTCGGTGTTGCCCAGCGCTTCGAGGCTCTCGAACTCGCCGCTGACTTCCAGGGCCAGACGCTGCTCGCCGGTATCCAGCACGCCGCCGGGCGGGTAGATGTTGCGCGCCTCGAGCTGGCTGGCCAGGGAGGAGGGCGACAGGCCCAGCTCGGAGAGCCGCGGGGCGGCGATATCGAGAAAGATCCGTTGTTCCTGAAGGCCGAGCAGCTCGACCTTGCGGGTGCCCTCGACGCCGTAGAGGGCGGCCCGGATGTGCTCGGCCATGTCCTGCTGTGCGGCCTGGGGGAAGTCGTCCGCGGTCAGCGCTGCGGTGACCACGGCCACGTCGCCGAAGTCGTCGTTGATGACCGGATCCTGGGTGCCGTCGGGGAGTCGGGGGCGGGCCGCCTCGACCTTCTGGTGCAGCTCGTCCCAGATTTGCTCGAGGTCGAAGTAGCGGTCCTTTATCTCGACGTGGAGGATCGAACGGCCGCGCATCGAGGTGGAGCGCAGGCGTTCCACCTCGCCGATGGTGCGGATGCTCTCTTCCAGCGGCTTGCTGATGTGCTGCTCGACCTGCTCCGCCGGCAGCCCCGGATGTTCGGTGGTTACCAGGGCCTCGCGGATGGTGATCTTCGGGTCTTCGCGGGCCGGCATGTCGAAATAGCTGAACAGGCCATACAGCATGGCAATCAGCGTCGCCAGATAGAGAACCGGACGGCGGCGGTGAGCAAGCTGGCTTAGGTTCATGACACTTCCCGGTTGTCAGGCGCGTCGGCGGCGCTCAGTTGTAACGTTCGGGGCCCTGACCGAGCAGGCTTACCACCTGGCCGGGTTCCACGAATTCGGCGCCGCGCGCCACGATGCGCTGGCCCGGGGCCAGGTCGCCCCGCACCCGGGCCTGTTCGCCGTTGAGCTCGACCACCTCGACCGCCACTCTGACCAGCTTGCTGTCGTCGGCGATGCGCAACACATGAGCGCTGTGGTCGTCGTCATGGATCAATGCCGTGAGCGGGATCGACAGGCTGTCGGTGTCGGCGGCTTCCGTGGTCGGCGTGAGCCTCACCTCGGCGGTCATGCCGGCGCGCACGCTCGGCGGCGGATCGTCGAGCGCCAGGATGACCGGGTAATCGTTGGACGAGCGGGGCTGGGAACCCAGGTGCGTCAGCCTGGCGGGCAGCGTGGTGCCACCCAGCGCCGGCAGGCTGACGCGCTGCGTCGTGCCGGCCTCGAGGTGGCCGATGAGGGTCTCGGGCACGCTGGTGGTGACCTCGAAGCCGTCCCGGTCGGAGATGACGTCGACAATGGCCTGATTGGCCGAGACGCGTTCCGCGGGTTCGGCCCGGCGCGCACTGACGGTCCCTTCGAAAGGCGCTTCGAGGGTGGTCTGCTCGAGGTCGCGCTCGGCGATCTGCAAGGCCGCGAGCGCCGATTCATGGCGCGACTCGGCGGTGTCCAGGGCAGCGCGGGCGCTATCGAGCCGGGTATCGCTGGCGTAGTTCCGTTCGGCGAGGCGCGACTGGCGACGGAAGTCCTGGCGACTCTCGGTCAGTGAGGCTTTGGCTTCCTTGGCCTCGGCCCGACGCTGCCTGGCCACGAGCCGATAGCGCGCGTCATTCAGCCGCGCCAGCACATCGCCGGCCTGGAAGGTGTCGCCGACGTCGAGTTCGAGCTGCTCGAGCTTGCCGGAGACCTCGAAGCTCAGCGTGGTGTGCTCGGCGGCTTCGACCCGCCCCGCCAGATGAATGGCCGAATCGCCGTTGCCGTCCGGGATCCGGTAGCTGTCGACGACGCGCGGGACCGCGGTGTCGGCGGTGTCTTCCGGGGAGCAGGCGGTCAGCGTCAGGGCCAGCGCGAGGGGCCCGAACAGCATCGGGAGCAGTCTGGCGGGCCGTGGCACAGGGGGCATGGCAGGAGTCCTCGATGACGCAGGCGCACAGGGTTACAGGTGGGGCGACAAGCTTTCGTGCAGTGTATTAATCAGTTGATTAAATCGCAAGTCAAAAAATCGGCGGGTATCCCGCCGATTCTCGGCTCCGGTGTGCCCGGGGCTGTCAGGCCGTGGCTGTTTCCAGCCGGCCTGGCCATCCGGTCAACCTGAGGCCGCTGTTTCAGCTGTCATCGGGCTTGCGGTAATGCCCGGGGACGGTGACACGGTCGCCATTGGCTGTCTGGCGCACATGGGTTGGCACATAGACACGCTTGATGACGCTCTTGCGTTCGGTCATGAGAGGTCTCCTTGACACTCGACTCGATGCAACGGACCCCCATAGCCTAGCGGCAACATCGGATGAGAATCAATATTGTTAATATCAAATTGTTGGTCGAGGTGTGTGGCGGGCGGGATGCCCGGCCCGTGTACTTGTCAGCGGTCAATGGGTAAGCTGGAAGCGAACGAGTGATATTCAGGGAGAGATGATGCGTACCTTGTTGATTCTGTTGATCGGCATCGTGGCAGTGTGGTTGATGGTCCGGTATTGTCCGCGAGCGCATCGGCGTCCGGCTGCGGTCGCCTTCTCGCTGACCTGGCTGCTGGCCTGTGGCTGGAACCTCACCGTGGGGCTGTCGCATGGCTACGCGCTCGGCGAGGAACTGGCGATTCATGCCGTGTTGTTCGCCGTGCCCGTCGGGCTGGCATGGTGGCGCCTCGGGCGTCGAACGCCGCCCACGTCGTGAAGCGCCAGCGTGCTGCTGTAACGTTCATTCCTGTTGTTTGCATTCTCGAGGGTCGGTATGACAGCGGAACGTCCTCATCCTCTAATGCGGCCTCGTGATGGGCACGAGGCCGCCGTCAGTTATGTCGAGCTGCTGTTCGACCTGATCTATGTCTTCGCCATCATCCAGGTGTCGCATTTCCTGCTGGATAATCTGAGTCTGCTGGGGGCGGCCCAGGCCCTGCTGCTGTGGTTCGCGGTCTGGCTGGGCTGGCAGTACAGCGGCTGGATGACCAACTGGTTCGATCCCGATACCACGCCGGTGCGCTTGGTGCTGTTCGTCACCATGGCGCTGGCCCTGATGGTGGCGGCGGCGCTGCCGGAGGCCTTCGGCTCGCGTGGCCTGGTGTTCGCCGGCTGTTTCGCGGCGATGCAGGTGGGACGCTCGCTGTTCATTCTGTGGAGCCTCAGAGGGCATGGCCTGGCCGAGTTGACGGCCAATTATCAACGCATTCTCGGCTGGGGCGCTCTGGGTGCCGTTTTCTGGCTGGTGGGCGCGTTCACCGAGGGGCCTGCACGCCTGGTGCTCTGGGCATTGGCGGTGGCCTGTGAATATGTGTCGCCGATGTTCGGCTTTCGCCTGCCGGGGCTGGGGCGCTCCTACACCCGGCACTGGAATATCGAGGGCGGGCACCTGACCGAGCGGTGTGCGCTGTTCATGATCATCGCGCTGGGCGAGACGATCCTGATCACCGGGGCAACCCTGGCCGGCGTCGGTGACTGGAGCCTCGGCACCCTGCTGGCGTTCGGCGTCGCCTTCCTGGAAACCGTGGCCATGTGGTGGGTCTATTTCCACATCGCCATTCGCGATGCCTCGCGGGTGATTACCGAGTCCGACGATCCGGGACGCATCGGCGCCTATTTCCACTATGTCCACGTCATCATCCTGGGCAGCGTGATCCTGTGTGCGGTGGGCAGTGAGCTGGTGATCGCGCATCCGCTCGGGCACCTGACGAGCACGGTAACGACGGTGCTGCTGGCGGGGCCGATGGCGTTCCTGGCGGGCATGGCGATCTACAAGTTCGTCGTCTACGGGCGGCCGCCGCTGTCGCATCTGGCCGGCCTGGTGCTGATGCCCGTGCTCCTGCTGTCGCTGACGGCTTCGCACAGCCCGCTGCTGCTGCAGGGTGCCAGCGCCGTGCTTCTGCTGGGCGTGGGCGCCTGGGAAATGTTGTCGAGGCGTGACCGGATCAGGCTCTAGTCGTCATGGATGGCATGGACGCTTCGAGGCTCTAAGCCCATGGGCGCCATCGTTCGGCACGTTCTGGCCGGCCGAGTTGTTGGCGCCCCACCTTGCGCCCCCGGAGTCGTCGAGGGCCTTAGAACGTCAGCTCCAGGCCGGCGTACACGCTGCGCCCGGGTGCCGTCTCGAAGTAGCGGTCGTTGCTGGCGTTGATGCGCACGTTGGCGAAGTGCTCTTCGTCGAGCAGGTTGCGGATGCCGACATGGGCCTTCAGGCGAGTGTCGGCACTCAGGTCCCAGCCATCGCCGGCACGCAGGTTGATCAGCCAGTAATCGTCGACGCTGACCTGGTTGGCGTTGTCGGCCACCATGTCGCCGACGAACTGGGTTTCCAGCGTCGCGAAGCGTCCCTCCAGGTTTTCCCAGGTCAACTGGTTGACCCAGGTGCGTTCCGGCAGGCCGGGCAGGCGATTACCGCCGTAGCGGCCGCCGTCGGTCGCGAACTCGTCGAATTCGTACCGCGCCAGGGTCAGCGCGCTGTGCAGGCGCCAGTTCCGGGCGAAGTCCCAGCCGAGCGTCAGCTCCAGGCCATCGCGCGACGTGTCGCCAGCGTTACGGTAGAAGGCTCGGTCGTCGGGGCCGTCCAGTGTATAGGCGATGAGCTCGTCGCGGGTGCGAATCGAGAACAGTGCCAGGTCGTAGTCGATACCGTTGTCGAAGTGGCCGCGCAGTCCGACCTCGCGATTCCAGGCCTTCTGCGGCTCGATGCCGGGGTTGAAGCCGCCGGTGCGATTCGGGTTGGCGAATTCCGAGAAGGTCGGCGTCTCGAAGGAGGTGCCGGTATTGAGGTAGGCCTGATGGGTCGGCAGGTAGCGATAGCTCAGCCCGGCCGAGCCGCTCCATTCATTGAAGGTGCGCTCGCCGCTCTGGTCGCCATCACGGGTGAAGTCGTCGTCGATATCGAAGTCGACACGGTCGAAGCGCACGCCCAGTGAGGCGGTCCACTCATCGGTCAGGGCAAGGTCGCCCTGGGCGAACACGCCGATCGACTCGGCGGTCTGTGTCTCGTCGGCGACCCGGCCACCCACATCACCCGCAAAGCTGACATCACGGCGATAGCGGTCATCCTCCTGGCGCGCCAGGTCGATGCCGGTCACATAGCTCAGCGGCAGGCTGCCGAGCGTCGTGTCCTGTTGGTACTCGGCGCTGCCGCCCATGTGGTGGCGCTGATAGCCGAGGCGGCTGTCACCGGGATAGGGCAACTGCTGGGTGAAGTCGCGCCAGGTGGAGAAGCCCTTGAGTGTCAGCTCGCCGGGGCCGAAGGCCTGGTCACGATACTTCAGGCCCAGGACCTGCTGGTCGACGGTCTGGCCGGTGTCATAGTCCTCGGTGAATCGGCCGGATTGTTCGCGGTCGGCGGCGACCTGCTCGGCGGTCAGACCACCGGGATCCTCGGAACGCGGGTTGTCGAGCAGGTTGACGATGGCGGTCAGCGAGCGGTCGTCATCGAGCTGGTGGCGCAGCCTGGCGTTGAGCTGGTACTTCTCGGTGCTGCTCTGGTCGCGATAGCCATCGAGTGACAGGGCCGTGGCGCTGACATGGTGTGACCAGTCGCCCTGTGAGCCGCCGTGGCCGACGGCCAGTTTCCGGTAACCGTCGCTGCCGCCCTCGACGCGGATCGAGCCGCCCGGGTCATCACGACCATCGGCGGTGGTGACATTGATCACCCCGCCGGCGGCATTGCCGTACTGCACGGCCGAGGGGCCACGAATGACCTCGATGCGTTCGGCACTGTCGAGGTCGATGGCATCGAGCTGGGACTGACCATCCGGCAGGGTGTAGGGAATGCCGTCGACCAAGATGGTGATACCCCGGACGCCCCACTGGGTGCGCGACCCGAAGCCACGCATGGCCACCCGAGTTCCCTGGGCGAAATTGTCGCGGTTCTGCAGGTACATCCCCGGTACTCGCACCAGCGATTCATCGAGGCGCACCCCTTGCTGCCCCTGGGCAATGGCATCGCGTTCCACCACCGAAACCGCGGCCGGGGTGTCGTAGAGCTCGCGATCCAGACGCGGCGCGGTCACGTCCATGGTGTCCAGTTGCGTCGATTGCGCCAGGCTGGCGCCCGAGGCGCTCAGGGAGCCGATGATCAGGACGAGGCGGGGGAGCGAGACACGGCAGGGCATGAGGCGGCCTTTGATGACGGGACGGAAATAATAGATAGTGTGCGAATTATCTCACTGGTAGCCGTCCTCGGCAAATCGGCACCCTGCGACGCGGCCGAGGCCAGCGACACCGGGGCGGGGTACGGTGGGTGGAAAGTAAAGGACGCCCGGGCCCATCGCGGTCGTACGATGAACCCGGGCGCCCCGTATCAGGAAATGGGGTCAGTGGAAGCGTTGTGATCCGTCTTCCAGGCGGGTGAAGCGCACCGGCGGATTGTATTCCTCGCCTTCGGAGGCGCGTTCCGGGGCGGGGCGTACGCGCCAGCCGCGATAGGTGGCCCATTCCTTGAGCTCGCGATAATCGAGCAGCGGGAAGTCGCCGGTGTGGGGGTTCGGCGAACGCGAGGGGAAGGCGTTGGCCACGTGGGGGTAATGCGCCAGGGCGGCTTCTCCACCATGGGCTTCCAGGGCGCGGTCCAGCGCGGACTGCCAGTCCTGGGCTTCGCGTTGCGTGCTGCTGCCGTGTGATACCTGCATCGAACTACCCTCCGTTGTCACACCAGTTGGTTACATCTATGGGTTGCACCCTTGGGTTTCACATCGATGACGCCTCGCCGTATGACGGAGTGGGCGAGACGCCGACGCCGTGTGGTCAGTCCCAGCTCAATGCGCCGCCGACCTGATATTCGGTGACGCGGGTCTCGAAGAAATTCTTCTCCTTGCGCAGGTCGATGATTTCGCTCATCCACGGGAAGGGGTTTGCCGCTCCCGGGAACTGTTCCTTGAGGCCGATCTGCGCCAGCCGGCGGTTGCAGATGAAGTGCAGATATTCCTCCATGATGGCGGCGTTCATGCCCAGCACGCCGCGCGGCATGGAGTCCCGGGCGTAGGCGATCTCGAGCTCGGTGCCCTCGAGGATCATCTGGGTGCACTCGTCCTGAAACTCGGGCGTCCACAGGTGCGGGTTCTCGATCTTGATCTGGTTGATCATGTCGACGCCGAAGTTCAGGTGCATGGACTCGTCGCGCAGGATGTACTGGAACTGCTCGGCCACGCCGGTCATCTTGTTGCGCCGGCCCATGGAGAGGATCTGGCTGAAGCCGCAGTAGAAGAAGATGCCTTCGGTCACGCAGTAGAAGGCGACCAGGTTGCGCAGCAGCTCCTGATCGGTCTCGGGCGTGCCGGTATGAAAATCCGGGCGCGCCAGTGACTGGGTGTGCTTGAGGCTCCAGGCCGACTTGGCGGCCACCGAGGGAATCTCGCGGTACATGTTGAAGACTTCGCCTTCATCCATGGACAGCGACTCCACGCAGTATTGATAGGCGTGGGTGTGGATGGCTTCCTCGAAGGCCTGACGCAGCAGGTACTGGCGGCATTCGGGGTTGGTGATCAGGCGGTAGAGCGCCAGTACCAGGTTGTTGGCCACCAGCGAATCGGCGGTGGAGAAATACCCCAGGCTGCGCTCGACGATGCGCCGTTCATCCTGGGTGAGGCCGTCGGCGCTCTTCCACAGGGCGATGTCGGCGTTCATGTTCACTTCCTGGGGCATCCAGTGGTTGGCGCTGCCGTCCAGGTACTTCTGCCAGGCCCATTCGTACTTGAAGGGCACCAGCTGGTTGAGATCGGCACGGGCATTGATCATCTGCTTGTCGTCGACCTCGATGCGCGCCGCGCCCATCTCGAGCTCTTCCAGCCCGGCCGCGACATCCAGTTCCTCGAGGGACTGCCGGGCCCGCGTCAGGCGGTCTTCCTCAGCCACCTGGTACATCGCCGCGCTGTCGCGCACCTCACCCACCGCCGAAGACGCCGGCTCGGCGGTATCGGCAGACGTCATGGCCTCAGAGGCCAACGGCTGCTCCGGCTTTTCCTGAGGCTTGTGTTGCGGCTTCGGCGCCTCCGCCGTCGCCGTATCATCCTCGTGAAACTCATCCCAGTTGATCATGGTCTTCCTCGTTCCTCGGAAGTGAAGAGGTAAGAGGGAAGGCGCCCTGCGGGCGGAAGAAAGGCCATTCTCTTCCTTCTTCATCGGCGCAAAGCGCCGTCTTCTCTCTTCACTCTTGATGTTATTGGCACGCCTCGCAGCCGAGTTCGTCGATATCACCGGCGGAGGGCGTTCGGGAGCCGCCGCCGCTCTTGCCCTGCAGGAAGTCGTCGATGCCGCGGGGCTCTTCGGGCCGTGGCGCCGGTTCGGCGGGCGGGGCCGCCGAGGGCGCGGCGTTGCTCACGGCGTTGAGGTTGCCGCGCTCGACGGTGGATTTCTCCACCGCGGTGGCGCCCAGGGCGCGCAGGTAATAGGTGGTCTTCAAGCCGCGGAACCAGGCCATGCGATAGGTCACGTCGAGCTTCTTGCCGGAGACGCCCTGGATGTAGAGGTTCAGCGACTGGGCCTGATCGATCCATTTCTGGCGGCGCGCGGCGGCCTCGACCAGCCACTTGGGTTCGACCTCGAAGGCCGTGGCGTACTTGATCTTGAGATCCTCGGGCACACGGTCGATGGCGGCCACCGAGCCGTCGTAGTACTTGAGGTCGTTGATCATCACCTCGTCCCACAGGTCGCGGGCCTTGAGGTCGTTGACCATGTAGGCGTTGACCACGGTGAACTCGCCCGAGAGGTTCGATTTGACGAAGAGGTTCTGATAGGTCGGCTCGATGGACTGCGACACGCCGCAGATATTGGAGATGGTTGCGGTCGGCGCAATGGCCATGACATTGGAGTTGCGCATGCCCTGGGCGCCAATCTTGTCGCGCAGTCGGCCCCAGTCCTGGGTGGTCGAGGTGTCGACCTCGAGATACTGGGCGCCGCGCTCGGTCTTGAGCCTGTCGATGGAGTCGATCGGCAGCAGGCCCTGGCTCCACAACGAGCCGTCATAGCTGGCGTAGCGGCCACGCTCGGCGGCCAGATCGCTGGAGGCCTCGATGGCGTGGTAGCTCAAGAGCTCCATGGAGCGGTCGGCGAACTCGACGGCCGCCTCCGAGGCATAGGCGATGTCCAGGCCATAAAGGGCATCCTGAAAGCCCATGATGCCGAGCCCCACCGGGCGGTGCTTGAAGTTGGAGCGCTCGGCCTGGGGCACCGCGTAATAGTTGATGTCGATCACGTTGTCGAGCATGCGCACGGCGGTCCGCACCGTCTTCTTCAGCTTCTCGGCGTCGAAGCGGCCCTCGGTGACGTGGCGGGCCAGATTGACGGAGCCCAGGTTGCAGACCGCCACCTCGTCGGCGGAGGTGTTCAGGGTGATCTCGGTGCACAGGTTGGAGCTGTGGACCACGCCGGCATGCTGCTGGGGGCTGCGCAGGTTGCAGGGGTCCTTGAAGGTGATCCAGGGGTGGCCGGTCTCGAACAGCATCGACAGCATGCGCCGCCAAAGGTCCTTGGCGCGCACCCGCTTGAACAGCTTGAGCTCTCCCGTGCGGGTCATCGCCTCGTATTGCAGGTAGCGCGTTTCAAAGGCCGCGCCATACAGGTCGTGCAGGTCCGGGCAACTGGCCGGCGACAGCAGTGTCCACTCGCCATCCTCGAAGACTCGCTTCATGAACAGGTCCGGCACCCAGTTGGCGGTGTTCATGTCGTGGGTACGGCGGCGGTCGTCCCCGGTGTTCTTGCGCAGCTCGAGGAACTCCTCGATATCCAGGTGCCAGGTTTCCAGATAGGCGCAGACGGCGCCCTTGCGCTTGCCGCCCTGATTGACGGCCACCGCGGTGTCGTTGACCACCTTGAGGAAGGGCACCACGCCCTGGGACTTGCCGTTGGTACCCTTGATCCAGGAGCCGAGCGCGCGCACCGGCGTCCAGTCGTTACCCAGGCCGCCGGCCCACTTGGAGAGCAGGGCGTTATCGCGGATGGCGCTGTAGATGCCATCCAGCTCGTCCGGCACCGTGGTCAGGTAGCAGGAGGACAGCTGGCTGTGCAGCGTGCCGGCATTGAACAGTGTCGGCGTGGAGGCCATGTAGTCGAAGCTGGACAGCAGCTCGTAGAACTCGATGGCGCGTGCCTCGCGGTCGTCCTCGTCGAGGGCCAGGCCCATGGCGACGCGCATGAACATGGCCTGGGGCAGCTCGTAGCGCACCTCGTCGCGGTGGATGAAGTAGCGGTCATAGAGGGTCTGCAGGCCGAGGTAGGTGAACTGGGCGTCGCGGCTGTGGTCCAGGGCCTCGCCGAGGCGCTCCAGGTCGAACTCGGCCAGGCGCGGGTCGAGCTGCTCGAATTCGATGCCCCGGGCGATGTAGGTTCGGAAGGCCGGCTTGTAGAAGTCGGCCATGTCCTGATAGGTAGCTTCGTCGGCGATGCCCAGAAAGGACAGTGCCTCGCGCCGCAGGTTGTCCTGCAACAGCCGCGCGGTGACATAGGTATAGCTGGGGTCCTTCTCCACCAGGGAGCGCGCGGTCATCATCAGCGCCTGGGAAACGCCCTCGACGCTGACGCCGTCGTAGAGGTTCTTGAGCGAGTCCTCGACGATCCTGGTCGGCTCGACATTGGCCAGGTCCGCGCAGGCGTCGAAGACCAGGGTCTCGACCCGGCCCAGGTCCAGCGGCCGGGTGCTGCCGTCCGGCGCGGTGACGTTGAGCGTCGGATGCGGTTTTTCGATAGCGTCGCCGGCAAAGGCGCGGGCGCGGGCATGCTCCTCGCGGTAGAGTACGTAGGCGCGTGCCACCTTCTGCTCGCCGGCGCGCATCAGGGCAAGCTCGACCTGGTCCTGGATGTCCTCGATATGCAGGGTGCCGCCATCGGGCAGGCGACGCAGGAAGGCCTGCTCGATGCTGTGCGCGGCAGCTTGCACGAAATCGCGCACGCGGGAGGAAGTGGCGGCGTTATCGCCTTCCACGGCGATGAAGGCCTTGCTCATGGCCACGGCAATCTTGCTGCCGTCGAAGGGCACCACATCGCCGGTGCGCTTGATGATGCGCAGGGTCCGGGGAGCGGTAACGGAGACGGAAGGACGTTCCGGAGTTGCCGTGGTATCCATGGTGCCTTGGTTCCCTATCAGGATGGCAACGCAGCGGTTGCCGTTATGGACCGGTGACAGCCAGCGTGGCATCGCCAGGGTGTATTCTTGTCAGCAGGGGCACCCGGCGACGCCATCGCGTATCAGAATGCCTGGTGAAAGCCGCCGTTGAGCACTTGTTGACAGTTTTTCAGAAGGTTGCTAGAGCCACATTATCTAGTGCATTCGGTTGCTTGAAACACAAGATAGTGTGCTTTATTTGGGGCTTCAAGTGGATAAGTTTGTGGATGACCTGTGGTCAAAAAGGTGGGGCGGCACATGCCGGGAGCGAGACCGCGTGGTTGAGCGGATGCCGAATTGCGGGTCGGTGATAGCGCTGTCCGACGGCGAGAAATTGAATTTTTTTGATGTCGTATCCCTGCGAGGTGACATTTGATCATGATCCCCGAGTCGGGCGCACGCCAGCGGCCTCGTGTCCTGGTCATCGACACCGCGGCGTTCTCGACCGACCCGGTGACGGCCTGTCTGATGGCGCTGTCGTGGGACGTCAGCGTGATCGATGATGCCTCCCCTCTGCAGCATCTGGCGGCGACGCGTCCCGATCTGCTCATTGTGTGCCGTGACGGATCGGGAGAGGGCAGCGCGGTGACGTGTCAGCGGCTGCGGCGCGAGTATGCCGGGCCCTTGCTGGTCCTCGATGGGCAGCCCGAGGCGTCACGCGAGGTTCAGTCGCTGGAGGAAGGTGCGGATGACTATGTGGCTCATGACGTCGAGCCGCGGGTCTTGGTAGCGCGTGCCGGCAGCCTGCTGCGCCGTCGTTCGGTGGCCGTGTCACCGCCTGCGCGCCTCAGTTTCCAGGGGCTGGAGATCGATGCCATGAACCGTGAGGCTTCCAGCGAGAACGGGGTACTCGACCTGACCAGTGCCGAGTTCGACCTGTTGTGGTTGCTGGCCAGCCATGCCGGCAGTGTCGTGACCCGCGAGGAAATCTTCGGGCAGTTGCGGGGCATCAAGTACGACGGCCAGGATCGCTCGATCGATGTTCGGGTATCGCGCATTCGGGCCAAGATCGGCGATGACCCGCATCAGCCGGCGCGCATCAAGACCGTGCGCAGTCGAGGCTATCTGTTCGTCCAGGACCCTTGAGCCGCCGGCTCAGGCCGGCTTGATGCCTTCCAGCACGGCAAAGGACGTCTCGCGCGCGGTGCGCAGGAAGTCTTCCATCCAGGGGGCTGCGCGGGTGTCCTCGCGAATGGCCGCGAACAGGGTGCTCCAGACGCCGTTCTCGCCCAGTGCGACCGCCTTGACGTAATCCCGCTCCAGATACTCGGTCAGGGCCCAGTTGGGCAGCGCACAGACGCCTCTGCCGCTGGCCACCAGCTGCATCATCATGATGGTCAGTTCGGCGGTGCGCACTTCCCTGGGCCTGACGCCGGCGGGGTCGAGGAACTGGGTGAAGACATCCAGCCGTGCATGTTCCACCGGATAGGTGATCAGGGTTTCCTCGGCCAGTGCCTGAGGGGTGACCCAGGGCTGGTCGGCCAGCTCATGCTGGCGCGAGACGGCGAGTAACCCTTCGTAGCGAAACAGGGGCTCATAGTGCACACCGGGCAGTGGTTGAGGGTCGGCGGTGATGACCAGGTCGAGCTGCTCCCGGGCCAGGGCATCCAGGGGTTCGAAATGATGGCCTCCGGGGATATCCACCTCGACCTCCGGCCAGTGGTCACGAAAGTGGTCCATGGTCGGCATCAGCCACTGAAAGCAGCTATGGCATTCGATGGCCATGTGCAGACGGCCCTGCTCATTGCCGGCCAGGCGCGCCAGGTCGCGTTCCGCCATGCGTACCTGGGGCAGTACCTGTTCGGCCAGTTCCAGCAGGCGCTGCCCGGCTCGCGTGAAAGTGACCGGCCGTGTCTTGCGCTCGAACAGCGGGCTGCCCAGGCGCTCCTCCAGATCCTTGATCTGGTGGGAGAGGGCCGACTGCGTCAGATGCACGCGTTCGGCGGCTTCGACCAGCGAGCCGGCGTCACGCAGGGCGATGAGGGTGCGGAGATGGCGTAGTTCGAGCATGGTCCTGAGTTTTGTTCATGTTGATGAAGAAAAAGGTTAGGTGGATTCAGTAATCCTGGCTAGCGGGGTTGGCAGGATTCTTTCAACTGCTCGAGTCCGCACCCTGACATTGACTCAAGTATGCAGTGCCTGCGTCAGCGGCATGTCCGGCCGCGTGCTGCGCATTGCCGAGCGTGAGTCGCCGGGCGGAGCCAATCCGCTCGGTGGCTGTTATGGTATCGGAACCATGGATCGTGAACGTACAAGGATATTTGCCATGTTCTGTATTTCCCCGGTTGTGCGCTTCGGCGCCCCCACCCTGCTGGCGCTCGGTCTCGCGGGCTGCGCGGCAGCCCCTTCGTCCTCGGAGGCGCCATCGCCGCCCAGCGTGGACAGTGGCGCCTCCTCCTCCGAGACTTCGTCTGCCGACCAGGCGAGCAAGGCCCCCTTGCTGCCGTCTGCCCTGTTTCCCGGCGAGGCCGAGCGCTTCGTGGGCTGGCAGTGCGAGCCCGATCAGAGCCTGGTGACCGCCCATGGCGAAGACACATTGCGGCTCTGGTCGGCGCATGGGGCCTATCGCCTCGACCCGGCCGTGGTGGCCAGTGGCGCGCGTTATCAGCAGGGCGACCTGAGCTTCTGGTCGAAAGGCAGTGAGGCGACGGTCGAGAGTGAACACGGGCGCCTGAAGTGCCAGCAGAATATGCGTCATCGCGCCCTGACCCGCGAGTCGCATCCCGGCGTGATGTTCCAGGCGCGTGGCAATGAGCCGGGCTGGATGATCGAACTGGCCAATGACGAGCCGCGTATCAGCATGTCGCTGGACTACGGCGAGCGCCAGGTGAACCTGCCCTACCAGGTCAAGGTGCTGGATAACGATGCCGGTCGCGTGGTGTTGAGCAGTGGTCAGGCAGCGCGGCCCTTCGAGCTGCGCATCGAGGCCCGCGCCTGTTTCGACGACATGAGCGGTCAGCCCTGGCCGGCCAGGGTCACGCTCGAGGTCAATGACGAGGTGTATCGGGGGTGTGGTCAGGGCATTGCACCTTAGAGGGTGTTTACAAATTACTGCGCTCGCCCATGCGGCGTTGAAATCAGCCTCAAAATGCTCATTTACCAGCTCGTAAACTCCGCTTTTCGGCTGATTTCGCCTGGCCTGGCCGTCGCTCGTGACTTTTGTAAACACCCTCTTAGAGGGCGCATACAAGTTGCTGCGCTGGAGAGCCTGACTGTGTCGGCTGTGTTTTCGTTTTTGTCGAATGATAGCTGCGGTTTTTACCGCTTATCATCGACAAAAACGAATATAGAATGGTGAGCATTCTTACACGCATTGTTTGCGAAGGAGGTCACCATGGCCAGCAAGGTTCTCGTTCTGACGTCTTCCATTCTCGATGGCAATTCCAGCGCTCTGGCTGCTCATTTCCAGGCACAGCTTGCCGGGCGCGAGGACGTATCGGTTACCACCCGTGATCTGGTAGCCGATGACCTGCCGCATCTGGGGCTCGCCGAGCTTTCCAGCTGGCAGCTGGCGGCCGGGGAGCGCACGGCCGAGCAGCGGGATCTGGCGGCGCGCTCCGATGCCCTGATCGAGGAGCTGTTGGCACATGATGTGCTGGTCCTCGCAGTGCCCATGTACAACTTTGGCCTGCCGTCCCAGTTGAAGGCCTGGTTCGATCGGGTGCTGCGCGCGGGCGTCACCTTCCGCTATACCGAAAACGGCCCCGTGGGGCTGGTCGACAGCAAGCGGGCGATGATCCTGGCGGCGCGCGGCGGTCAGTATGTAGGCACCGAGATGGATACCCAGACGCCCCACCTCAAGCACATGCTGGCGCATATCGGCATCACCGAGGTTGATACGGTGTTCGCCGAGGGGCTGGCCATCGGGGAATCCCGGCGTGAGGCGGCCATGGGTGAGGCACGCCAGGCGATCGAAGCGCTGGCGCAGCAGATCTGAGGCGTCGGCCAGTGAAGTATGCAGCGGGCGGCCCTCGGGTCCGCCCGCGTCGTTTGCTACCCGCAGCGGGGCGGGACCCGCACCACCCAGTGTGACGCGATGTGGTCGCTGAGACAGAAGCCGACGTCCGGCGCGAACATGCGCTCGACCAAGTGACGCATGGCGTCGCGCCTGTCACCTTCCCCGGCGGGCAGCTGGCGTGTTGTCGCCAGAGGCTGCCAGCGGTCGGATTGTCGTTCGGCCAGGGCAAAATTGAACGGGTGGAAGCCGGGGAAGCCGAGCCTCAGGTCGGTGGCCATCAGCGTCTGTCGATTCCCGAGATTGACGCTCTCATAGCGCAGGAAGGGCCCGGCGAACCAGTCCAGGCGCTTCCCGGCGGCGGTGTCCTGGGCAACCGGCTCGAGTGCGGCCCCGCGTGAGAAGGTTTCCAGTTGGGGCGGGCGGGAGCCATCCAGCACGCCCACCAGGGTTTCATGATAATGCTCGTCGTCGACGATGGTGGCGCGCCACAGCAGGATGTTGAACGGCGTCGGCTGCACCATGCGCGGCGCGGCCGTCAGGCCGCGCTCGGCCAGCACCGGCTCCAGGCGGTGTTCGACCAGGCTCTTGGCGCCCAGTGCGGCGACCAGATAGACGCAGGACAGGGTCAGCCCCCAGGCCGGGGCGCGTCTGCCATTGCCGGTGAAGATGGCGATGATGATGCCGATCAGCAGGGGCAGGCTGAAGAAGGGGTCGATGATGAAGACCAGTGGCTCGGCGGCGGGCCGTACCGCCAGCGGCCACCAGATCTGGGTGCCATAGGCGGTCAGGGCATCGAGCAGCGGGTGGGTCAGCAGGCACAGCCCGAAGAAGGCCAGCCAGCGACCCGCACCGATATCGCGCCAGGGTGTCAGCCAGCGGCTGAGCAGCGCCAGCGTCGTCGCCAGGCCGGCGAGCATGAACAGCGAATGGCTGAAGCCGCGATGCTGGGTGACATTGGCCACGGCATCGCCATAGTCGATGAGTACATCCAGATCCGGCAGCGTGCCGAGGACGGCGCCGACAAGCACGGCGCGCCGCCCCAGACGCCGGCCCAGCACGGTGCCGCCGATGGCGGCGCCGAGGGCCGCCTGGGTCAAGGAATCCATGGCAGCGTTACCTCGTTTGCGCCCAGGGCGGATGGTTGGCGAGGATGCGTGCCTGCACCGGGCAGGTATCGCGATGGGCGCCGGGCAGGTAGCCCGTGCTCATCAGGAACTCGCCGACGATTTCCGGACCGGTGAAGCGGAAGGTGCGCTTGAACAGCTTGACCCAGTCGGCATGCGGCAGTGGATGGTGGTGGTCCAGCCAGGCCTGGAAGCTGTTATGCTCCCGCCGCAGTTGCTGGATGACGTTGGCGTTGTGGATGACGGCATCGACCTTGAGCCGATTGCGGATGATGCCGGCATCGCTCAGCAGCCGGCTTCGCGCGTCCTCGCCATAGGCGGCGACCCGGTCGACGTCGAAATGCTCGAAGGCCGCCCGGAAGGCCTCGCGCTTCTTGAGCACGGTCAGCCAGGACAGGCCGGCCTGGTTGATTTCCAGGACGAGCCGTTCGAAGAGGGCGTCGTCACCCTCCACCGGGAAGCCGTATTCGTGGTCATGGTAGGGGCCGTGAAACGCATGGCCCGGGGCCAGGTCACAATAGTCGCTCATGAAGTATCGCTCATGGGGTGAAGGTCGCGTCGCGAGAGTGGCGGATCGATGACAGAATGCCCCGAAAGTCGCTTACTGTGAACAAGGAGATTTTCATGCAATACCTGCACACCATGGTGCGTGTCGCGGATCTCGAGGCATCCTTGCACTTCTACTGCGATTTGCTCGGCCTCCAGGAGGTGCGCCGCAAGGAAAGCGAGAAAGGGCGCTTCACGCTGGTGTTCCTGGCGGCGCCCGCCGACGAGCCGCGCTCGACGGAGCTGCAGTCCCCGGAGCTCGAGCTGACCTGGAACTGGGATCCCGAGACTTATACGGGCGGCCGCAACTTCGGCCATCTGGCCTATCGTGTCGATGACATCTATGCGCTGTGCCAGCACCTGCAGGATAATGGCGTCACCATCAATCGGCCGCCCCGGGATGGCCACATGGCCTTCGTGCGCAGCCCGGACGGTATCTCCGTCGAGCTGCTGCAGGCGGGCGAAGCCCGGGAGCCCAGGGAACCATGGGCCTCCATGGACAACACCGGCAGCTGGTAAGGGAACCTCGACGATGATCGCCGTTTTACGCCATGTTTCGTGGCTGACGCTCCTGGCAATGGGCCTGGGGTTGGCTGGCTGCGCCAGTGATGCACCGACCTCCGCCGTGGAATCCTCCGGGGAGGTGGCGGGGCCGGTAGTCGGGCCACGCTGGAACCTCCTGCTGTTGGGAACCAGCGAGCGGCTCGACCTCTCGCCCACCCCCTACTTCCAGATCGGTGCGGATGGCCGGGTCAGCGGCCATGATGGCTGCAATGCCTTCAAGAGCAATGTCTCGCTGGGCGACAACCAGCGCATCGAGTTCGGCCAGCTGGCCTCGACGCGCAAGGCCTGCCCGGACATGCAGGACGCGCGGCGGGTAACCGAGATGCTCGACTCGGCGTATCGCTACCTGATCGACCACGACCGGCTGGTGTTCTTCGGGCCGGATCAGCGTGTGCTGGGTGGCTTCCAGCGCGTCGACTGAGCCCGCCATCCTGCCGCCCCAGGACAACGGCCGCCCCGAGTCAGGGCGGCCGTTGATGCATCCGGGGCTGGCTTCAGGCCGGGGTTCGTCCTGAGCCTGGCGCCTCAGTAGAGCAGGGCAAACAGCTTGCGCCGATAGGTCACGGTCAGCGGGTTGTCCGCGCCCAGCGCATCGAAGACACGCAGCAGCGTCTTGCGGGCGGCGTCCTCGCCATAGGCGCGATCCGAACGCATCAGCGCCAGCAGGCCCTCGAGCCCGGCTTCGTATTGACCGTCGGCCACCTGACGCAGGGCGCGCTGATAGCGGGCCTCGCTGTCATCCCGTTCGCCCAGCGCCGCGATGTCATCCGCCGACAGGGCTTCCTCGCCGAACTCGATGCTGGCGCGTACGCCGCGCGCCGGTGCGGCATCGCGCTCTTCCGGCGGCAGGGCTTCGATCAGCTGTCGGGCCTGTTGCGGTTCGCCATCGGCGACCAGCGCGCGTGCCAGCTCGATCTTGTAGGCATTGTGATCCGGCCATTGCTGAGCCAGTTCCTCATAGATACGCCGCGCCGTCGCGCTGTCGCCGGCTTCCAGTGCCGCGGAGGCCTGCTCTTCCGGGCTCTGCTGCGCGCCCTCGGGGGCCTGGAAGTACTTGCCCAGCCAGTCACGGATGGCCTGCTCCGGCTGCGCGCCCTGCAATTGATCGACCAGGCCGCCCTGACTGACCAGCTTGACGTCAGGCGCCTCCTGGACGCCCAGCTGGCCGGCGATATCCGCATTGTCGTCGATATTGAGCTTGCCCAGCAGGAAGGCGCCATTGTGCTCGCGGGTCAGCTTCTCCAGCACCGGCAGCATGTTCTTGCTCTGCTCGGAAGCCGGCGACCAGCAGGTCAGCAGTACGGGCACCTGCATGGACATCTCGAGCAACTGCTGGATGTTGCTGCGGTCGACATCGAGGATCAGGTTGGCATCTGACTCTTGGTTGGCGCCCGCATTGGCGCCGGTATCCGCGTTGCCGTCCGATGAAAGCGGCTCACCGGTACGAGGATCGACGATTGCCATGGTGTTCAGGCCTTGTGGGTGTTAGTGAGTTTGTAGGCAAGATGCGGGTCGGACGGGCAGGATTCAAGGGGGAGCTGCGAGAAACGGGTGGTGAGTCACGAGCTACGAGCCGCGAGAAACGAGCCGGGCAGCAAGAGCGAACCGATGACCTTCGGATCAGAACTCGCGGCCCCGTCGTGTGGACACGCTTCTTGCGTGCACACAAAAAGGCCGATCCCTTGCGGAATCGGCTTTCTCGATGTTGGGTAGCGGGGACCGCGGGCTTCAACAGGAGCGAACCGATGACCTTCGGATCAGAACTCGCGGCCCCGTCGTGTGAACACGCTTCTTGCGTGCACACAAAAAAGCCGATTCCTTGAGGAACCGGCTTTCTCGATATTTGGTAGCGGGGACCGCGGGCTTCAACAGGAGCGAACCGATGGCCTTCGGGTTTCCATCACGAGCCCACAAAAAAACCGACACCCTTGGGTATCGGCTTTCTCGATATTTGGTAGCGGGGACCGCTGGTCTTGAAACAAGAGCGAACCGATGACCTTAGGGTTTCCATCACGAGCCCACAAAAAAACCGACACCCTTGGGTATCGGTTTTCTCGATATTTGGTAGCGGGGACCGGATTTGAACCGATGACCTTCGGGTTATGAGCCCGACGAGCTACCAGGCTGCTCCACCCCGCATCAACGTGCGACGTATTCTACACACTCATGGCCATGCGTCAACCACTGCTTTAGCAGGTGCTTTCGTTCCCGGGGCCATGGTCCATACTGGGGCTGGTGTCACATGGATGACTGCTCGATCCGCGACACTGTGATGACTGTCTGGGTGCCATCATTCAGGCATGCTGCGAACCGTCATATCTAGGGAGCCATGCTATGACAAACAATACGACCGTCGCCTGGGTAACCGGTGGAACCGGGGGAATCGGTACCGCCATCTGTCGTGCTCTGGCCGACGCCGGGTATCACGTGGTGGCCGGCTACCGGAATCCCGACAAGGCCAAGACCTGGCTCGAGGCGCAAAAGGCGGATGGTTACGACAATGTCTCGTTGTCTGGAGTGGATCTCTCCAGTTACGAGGAGTGTGCCAAGGGGGCGCAGGAGATCGAACAGGCCCACGGTCCCATCGGCGTGCTGGTGAACTGTGCCGGTATCACGCGTGACGGTACCTTCAAGAAGATGTCGTCCGAGCAGTGGAACGAGGTACTCGATACCAACCTCAACAGCGTGTTCAACACCAGTCGCAGCGTGATCGGAAGCATGCTGGAGCACGGTGCGGGGCGCATCATCAATATCTCGTCGATCAATGGCCGCAAGGGGCAGTTCGGTCAGGCGAATTACGCCGCCGCCAAGGCGGGCATGCATGGCCTGACCATGTCGTTGGCGCAGGAGACGGCGACCAAGGGCATCACGGTCAACACGGTGTCGCCGGGCTATATCGCCACCGACATGATCATGCAGATTCCCGAGAAGGTGCGTGAGTCGATCCGCGAGACCATTCCCATGAAGCGTTTCGGCAAGCCCGAGGAAATCGGGCAGCTGGTCGTCTATCTGGCCAGTGAGGAGTCGGCCTTCATTACCGGGGCCAACATCGATATCAACGGTGGTCAGTTCATGGGCTGAACAGCGGTCGCCCACGCCGTTCATGGCGTGGGCGCGCTTCCGGCTCCGTGCAGGCCGTCGTCAGGGCGGCGGGAGCTGGGTCAGGCTTTCCAGCGTGCGGTCGAGCTCGCCGACCTCGCGCTGCCACAATTCGGGCGGAATCGGCCCGGTCGCCAGCAGTTCGCAGAGCACCTCGCGCAACTCTTCGGCCCGTGTCGGCTCCTTGCCCAGGTTGTCGTTCAGTCGCTCGACCTGAATGGCCAGCCGCAAGGGGTCGTCGCGTTGTGCGACCTGTCCGCCGGCCAGCAGGGCCAGATGCACGCGAATGCGTTCCAGGTGTTCCTCGATGTCGTCGGCAGCGGGAGGCGAACGGCGTGCCGTGTTGCGCTGCTGATGAGCGCGTTTCACATCACTCGAAAGCTCGGCTGTCCCGGGTGGCGTGACGTCCCGGGGCGTTTCGTCGGCCAGGCTGGCGGCATCGGCCTCCAGGTGGGCGTCGAGCAGCGGGCGAATCGCGTGGAAACGTTGTACTTCCTCGGCCTGTGCCAGGCGCTCCAGGCGGTCGCGCCGGGCGCGAATGATGCCTGACCAGCGTTTGCGCATGCCTTCGCTGCGCCGCCCGTGGGGGAGGGGCTCGAGGGCCAGGGCCTCGTTGACGGCCTGGTCGAGTATGGCGGCATCATCACTGGAGCTGGGCTGCCAGGCATCCATGCGCTCCACCAGCGCCTGCATGGCATCGAGCCTGGCCTGGTTGCCCTTCGCCTGATCGCGGCGTGCGGCATCCCGGCGGGCGAAGATCTCATCGCATATATGGCGAAACTCTTTCCACAGGGCGCGTTCTTCGTGGCGCGGGGCGCGGCCCAGTGCGCGCCAGCGTTTCTGGAGCTGCTTGGTGTTGTCGGCGCGTTTGGCCGGGTCCTGGCCGCTGTCGCGCAACTGGCGAGCCTCGTCGATGAGCTGTCGCTTGGCGTCGGCGACGGTATTGGCGCGTTGCTCGATCAGGGCCTGCAGTTGATGCCGAATGCGTCCGAAACGCCGGCCGACGGCCTCGGACTGGTCGCGGGGCACCGGCGAGTGGTGGCGCCATTGCTGACGGGCACGGTCGCGGATTTCGCGCAGGGCGTCGGGGTCGGCCTGTTGCGAGGGCTGTTCGATCAGTTGTTCCAGCTGCTCGCACAGGGCTTCGCGTGCCTCGAGGTTGCGCTGGCGCTGGGCGTCCTGCTCTGCGCGCCAGGGCTTGAGGCGCTCATGCACCTGGTCGGAGGCGCGGCGGAAGCGTGCCGCTTGTTCGTGATTGGCCGCGGCATCGCCGAGTCCCTTCCATTCCTTGATCAGGCGGCGGTGTCGACGGTCGAGGTCGGCATGGCCGAGGGTTTCGTCATGGGCCAGCGACTCGATGTCCTGGCATAGCTGGTCGCGCTTGGGTCCGGCAACGAAGCCACGCCAGTCGCGCAACTCGGCCAGGCGGGCTCCCAGGCGTTTGAGTCGGCCCTCATCGATCCGTTTGGCGGGCAGCTCCTCGGCCTGCTGGCGCAGTCGCTGGTGAAGCCGACTGGCGCCCTTGAAGGCGCCGCTTTCGAGAAGCTGCTCGAGCTGATCCAGGTCGTCATGGAAGCGTGTCAGCCGGGCAGCCAGGTCATCGTCGGCCACGACCTGCTGTTGCTCCAGCTGTTCCCGGGCGCGGCGCAGCAATGGCGAAGGCGGCAGGTCGTCGGGCCATTGGCAGGCGTCGATCAGGGCGCCGAGGCGCTCGTCGTCGCCGATATCGATGGCTTCCTGGAGGGCATCGGCACGTTCATCCAGCCTGACGCGTGCCTGGACGATGCGGTCGAAGTCGGTGAGTGCCGCATCGTAACGCTGGCGCAGGGCGTCGTCGGCGAGATGCTTGTCGGAAAGCGCCTGCCAGCGGCTGGCCATCAACTGCTTCTGGGAGCGCAGGCTGGCGATGTCCTGATCGGCGAGGCGGTCACCATGGCGCAGCCCTTCCAGGCTTTCCTCGAGGGCTTCGACCAGCGACTCGCGGGCCTGGTCGGCGTCCTCGCGCTGCTGTTCGGCCACATCCTGGGCATGCTCATGGGCTTCGTGGTCGCTGATCACCTTGCGGCAACGCAAGCTGGCATCCTGGTAACGGCGCTCCTGCTCATTGTCGGGAATATCCTCGAGCCGTTCCCATTCGCGGGTCAGGTGTCGGAAACGGCCGGCATACATGGGCTCCCAGGGGCTGGCCGCGTGGGCTTCGAGCTGCTCGAGCAGCGATTCGCGACGCTGGCGTGCCCGGGCCAGGGAGGCGGCATCGGCGCGCATCTGGTTGAGGCGGTCCCGGGCGCGGCGCATCACGCGGCGGTCGCGGCGCGCCTCGCTGGCCAGTCGGGCCAGGCCCTGTTCGCTGGTGATGCGCTCGGCGGCGGCGTGGCGAACCGCGGCAATGCCATTGTCGCGGGCCTGGCGAATCAGTTCGTCTTCGCCTGTCAGGCGCGCCAGGGCGGCGAGGCGCAGTTGCTGGTTGTCGCCTTCGAGGGCGATGCGCGACAGTAGGGAGCTGTCATTCAGGGCCTCGACGAGGGCAGTGCGGTGCTCCAGGTCCTGGTGGCCGGCGCGGCCGGTGAGCAGCATGAGCAGGCGTTCGCGCAGCTCCACGCTCTCGCCATGCTGGTCTCGCAGGGTCAGCAGCTGCGTCGCGTCGTCCAGCCGTTCCAGGGAAGCATGTCGCACCCCGCTGTCGTCATCGACGGCAAGCCGCTCCAGTGTCTGGCGCTGGCTGTCGTTGTCGGCATCGAGGTTGGCGGCCGCCTGACGGCGGACGCCGGGGTCTGGATGTCGCCAGCGGGGGGCGAAGAGTCGACGTAGCAATCCTGGCATGGTGTTCCCGAACCGGTCGCGGCAGGGGCGCGACGTTGAATGATGAGCGCTCGATACGGCCCAACACTGTATCTAAGCATGAGCCGACAAGGGTGAAAAGGGGCCCCGGGTGTCGTCGAGGCGATGAAGTACTGACAAGGGTGGGGTGCTGGGCTTATGATCTGTTGCAGGGTCAGGGACTCTCGCATAGCTTGAGGTCTGTACCCTGACCATCACCCGACGTGGAGTTCGGCAATGAGTCTCAGAGTGGAAAGAGACAGCATGGCATTCACCTTCAAGGGCGGTATGTTGCCGATGACGGTCATGGAATTGGCCAGCGCCGATCCCGAGCATATCCGTGAGCAGCTCGCCGGCAAGCTGAGTCAGTCCCCGGCCTTCTTTCATCATACCCCTGTGGTGCTCAACGTCGAGCACCTGGATGAGCCGCACCTGGCACTGGAGCGCATCTGTGCCGTGTGTCGCGATCATAAACTGCTGCCGGTCGCCGTGCGCGGCGGCCCCGACCCGGTCAAGCAATCGGCCTGGGCCCTGGGGCTGGGCTGGTTTCCGCCGCAGGAGGCCGAGCGTCCGCGTTCTCTGGAGAGCGTGAACTCGGACGAGGCGATACCGCCCGTGGAGCCGGAGACGCCGTTGAAGGCCGAGGACATGTCCGGTGGCCGAATCTTCCGCGGTACCGTGCGTTCCGGCCAGCAGATCACCTCGCCGGAAGGCGATCTGGTCGTGGTCGGGGCGGTCAATGCGGGGGCCGAGGTGCTGGCCGGTGGCAGCGTGCATGTCTATGGCCCGCTCCGCGGTCGGGCGCTGGCCGGCATTCACGGCAATCATCAGGCAGGCATCTTCTGCCGTGAGCTGCGCGCCGAACTGCTTTCGGTGGCAGGCAATTACAAGCGCCTCGAGGATATCGATCCGCGCTTGCTGGATTCGGCGGTACAGGTGCGGCTGACGGAAGAGCAGCTGAGCATCATGCCGCTGGATTGACACGGATGGACAACGACGATTGGAGGCGGCAATGACGCGCCGCTCCTTTTTTCCAACATGACAGACAGGATGTGACACTTGGCCAAGATCATCGTTGTGACCTCCGGTAAAGGTGGGGTCGGCAAAACAACCAGTGCAGCCGCGGTTGCCACAGGTCTGGCCCTGCGTGGCCAGAAGACCGTGGTAATGGATTTTGACGTCGGTCTGCGTAATCTCGACTTGATCATGGGCTGCGAGCGCCGCGTGGTCTACGACCTGGTGAATGTCATCCAGGGCGAGGCCGGGCTCAGCCAGGCATTGATTCGCGACAAGCGGGTCGACAACCTGCATATCATGCCGGCCTCCCAGACCCGGGATAAGGATGCCCTGACCATGGAAGGGGTCGGCGAGGTGCTGGATGAGTTGAACAAGCAGTTCGATTACATCATCTGCGATTCACCCGCCGGTATCGAGCGTGGGGCCCAGCTGGCCATGTACTACGCCGACGAGGCGATCGTGGTCACCAACCCGGAAGTCTCCTCGGTGCGCGACTCGGACCGGATTCTCGGCCTGCTGTCCGCCAAGACGCGGCGTGCCGAGCAGGGCGAGGAGCCGATCAAGGAACACCTGCTGATCACGCGTTACAACCCGAACCGGGTCGATCAGGGTGACATGCTCAACCTCGAGGACATTCGCGAGATCCTGTCCATCAATCTGATCGGACTGATCCCGGAATCCGAGGCGGTGCTGCGTTCCTCCAACCAGGGGGTGCCGGTCACCCATGACGATAACAGTGATGCGGGGCAAGCCTACGCGGATGCCGTCTCGCGGTTGTTGGGCGAGGATGTGCCCCTGCGCTTCCACGAGTATCAGAAAAAGAGCCTGTTGAGCCGCATGTTCGGAGGAGGCCGCCGGTGAAGTTACTTGATTTTCTGAAGCGTGAACGTAACAAGGAATCCGCTTCTGTCGCCAAGGAAAGGTTGCAGATCATCGTTGCGCATCAGCGCAACCAGCGCGGGCAGCCGGACTACATGCCGCTGCTCGAACGCGAGCTGCTGGAAGTGATCCGGCGCTATGTGGAAGTCGACGATGACGCCATCAACATCAATCTGGACAGTGAAGACAACTGTTCCGTGCTGGAGCTGAACGTCACGCTCCCGCGCAGTTGAGATGGCGGCTGAGCCCCGGGCGGGGCTGTGCTAGGCTGGGACTCTCATGTCCCAGCCTGATCGGAGTGCACGTCCATGGCGCAAAAGAAAGCCGCCCCGCTGACTTTCCTGTGGCACGATTATGAAACCTTCGGCGCCGATACGCGTCGTGATCGCCCGTCGCAGTTCGCCGCCATTCGCACCGATGCCGACTTCAACGAGATCGGCGAGCCCATCGAGCTGTTCTGCAAGCCCGCCGACGACTATCTGCCGCACCCCCAGGCCTGCCTGATTACCGGCATCACGCCTCAGCAAGCCAAGCGTCGCGGCCTTCCCGAAGCCGAATTCGCCGGTCGCATCCAGGCCGAGATGAGCGAGCCGGGTACCTGTGCCCTGGGCTACAACAGCCTGCGCTTCGACGATGAGATCGGGCGCCATCTCTTTTATCGCAACCTGCTCGATCCCTATGCCCGCGAGTGGCAGAACGGCAATTCGCGCTGGGACCTGATCGACGTGGTGCGGGCTTTTCACGCCCTGCGCCCCGAGGGCATCAACTGGCCGACGCGCGAGGATGGCTCGCCCAGCTTCAAGCTCGAGGACCTGACGGCGGCCAACGGCATCGAGCATGCCGGCGCGCACGATGCCCTCGCCGATGTCCGCGCGACCATCGCCCTGGCCCGCTTGTTGCGCCAGAGCAATGCCAACCTCTTCGATCACCTGCTGAACATGCGTGGCAAGCGCGCGGTCGGCCGTGCCATCGATGTGCCGTCGCGCAAGCCGGTGCTGCACATTTCGCGTCGCTATCCGGCCAGCCGGGGCTGCAGTGCGCTGGTCATGCCGCTGGCCGAGCACCCCTCCAACCCCAACGGCGTCATCGTCTATGACCTGGCGATGGACCCGACGCCCTTGTTGTCGATGGACGCGCAGCAGATTCGCGAGCGCGTCTTCGTCAGCAATGATGACCTGGCCGAGGGCGAATCGCGCATTCCGCTCAAGGTGATTCATCTCAACAAGTGCCCGGTGATTCTGCCGGCGAATGCCCTCAAGGACACCAGTGGGCCGCAGCGCGGCGAGTACGGCGAGATCGTCGAGCGCCTGGGCGTGGATGTCGCCGCCTGTCGCCAACACTGGAAGATCCTGTCGGATCATCCCGAGGTGGCGACCCGTGCCGCGGAGGTGTTTGCCGGGCCGCCGCCGGAGGTGCCGCAGGACCCGGATCTGATGCTCTACTCCGGTGGCTTCTTCTCGCCCGCCGATCGTCAGCAGATGCAGCGCGTGCGTGACACCGATCCCTGGGAGCTGGTCGGGGCCAGTTTTGCCTTCCAGGACCCGCGGCTCGAGGAAATGCTGTTTCGCTATCGAGCACGCAACTACCCGGATACGCTCACCGGCGAGGAGATGGCGCGCTGGGAGGCGTTCCGCTGGGAGCGCATGCAGGATTCTGCGGTGTCGGGCTTCGTGTTGAGCGAGTTCGCCCGCGAGATCGAGCGACTGAATCAGGTCGATCTGACCGACAAGCAGCGCCAGATCCTCGAGGAGCTGGTGATGCATGTGGAAGCCATCATGCCGGCCCAGGCCTTCGAGTAGTCTCGACGCCTGAGGCGTCCTCATCCGCGCCCGCCCGGGCGCGGGATACCCCGCTGCCTGAATGACATCGCCCGGCCTGAAGCCGGGCGATGTGTGTTGCGTTGCCGGGTCGGATGAGTGGCCCACCCGGCCGGCGGCCTTACTCCGCCGGACTCGACATGGGCGCCAGATCGGTCTTCAGCGACATCACGTCGCTGGCGCTGTCGTCCGGGTCGTGGGCAATGTTCAGGGCGGGCCCCTGCATCAGCTGCTGCCAGGCGCTGCGCAGTGCTTCCGGACTGACCTCCATGACCTGCTCGGCGAGGCGCTGGCGATGGTCGAAGCCGACATCCTCCAGAGCCAGCGCGCGCCACAGACGGTCGATGCGGTTGGTCAGGCTGGTGTCGCGTTGCAGCAGGTTGTCGCGCACGGCCTGGCGGTAAGGCGCCAGGTCGGCTTCCTGCAGCTCGTCGAGGCGCTGGGTGAAGCCGTCGGTGAAGGCCTCGACACGCTGTTGAATGGTCTGGCTGTCCGTGTCCGGCGACTGGACCAGAAAACTGATGCCCGGTGTGTAGAGCAGGGGGCTGTAGCCGGCCGTGACGATATAGCCGAGCTGCTGCTCGGTGCGCAGCTGCTGGTAGAAGGGCGTTTCCAGCAGGCGGCCCATTACCGCCAGCCGGGCCTGGGTGTCCAGCGCCTGGTCGGCGCCCTGAAGGTAGCGAAGGGCCAGGGATTCATCGCGGCGCGAATCGGGCACCAGGGTCGGCAGGCTCTCATTGACGCGCAGTGTCACCAGTTGAGGCGTGGCCTCGCTGGCCAGCTGCGGTGCCAGTGTCTCGGCCACGGCCCTGGCCTGCTGCTCCGCCAGGTCATGCCCGATATCACCGACCGCCAGGCTTTCGATGTGCAGCTCGCCCAGGAAGCGCTCGCGAAAGTCACGCAGTGCCGCGGTATCCAGCGTTTCGCTGGCCGTCAGCAGTGCTTCGGGGGACCAGTGGGGCTTGATCAGGGCCTCGGCCAGGGTTCGCCGGGCCTGCTGGTAGAGGTCGTTCTGGGGCGCATTGCGCCAGCCGCGGCGCAGGCGGTCGCGAACGCGTTCGACGCTGTCGGCCCGGATCTCGCCGTTCTCGAGTTGTTCGAGGACGCGCTCCATCAACTGGTGCTGGCCGTCCCGCCAGCCGGAGAAGGACAGGGTGATGCCCCGGGCGTGGGCATAGGCCTCGAAGCCGTGGCCGGCCAGGCGCGCCGGGTACAGCGCCTCGTTGAGGCTGTCCTGCAGCCAGCCGGCGAGCAGGCGCGATAGTGCAGCGTCGCGGGCGTTCTGACTGGACGCCGGGTGCTGGAGGCTGAAGCGCCATTCGACCCTGGGCGTGTCGAAGCTGGCATCACGCATCTGCCAGAACGTGAAGGCGGGCTCGTCGATGCGCTGGCGAGGCTGGTCGTCCTGCACGCCGAGCAGGGTGAAGTCCTTGGCGATATAGGGGTTGGGTTCGGGCAGCGACAGGCCGGCCAGAGGCTCGGTGGTGCTGGTCTCAGCGTTGTCGTCGGTGCTGTCCGACGCCTCGGCCTGGCCGAGTGCCACCGGGGTCCAGGGCGTGTCGAACCAGGGCGAGGTCTTTTCGCCTTCCACTTCGGGGCCGCTGTAGAGCCGGATCATGTTGTCCGGGCGCAGTGCCGACAACCAGGTGTCGATGAGGTCGGCATCGAAGCCATCCATGCGGTAGGGCGCATAGTTGACGTCCTCCACGGGATAGCGCGAGAGGTTCATCGAGAGCCGCATGGCGTCATCCAGCGCCGAACCATGCTGCGGGAAGCGGAAGGATTGCTCGGCCAGCCGGGCCTGCTCGTCGTACCGCCAGGCATCGATGCCGTTGTCACGAATGGCGCGAATCGCCTCGAACAGGGTGGCCTGGATCCGCTGGCGGTGCTCGGCTCCTTCCGGGGTGAGGCTGATGTCGACCTGCAGCAGGGCGTTTCGGCCGTCGCCCCGGGCGACACTGGCCATCAGGCCATCGGCCCAGCCGGCGTCGCGCAGCACGGACAGCAGGCTGCCTTCGCCTTCGTGGCCGAGCAGGTTGGTCAGGTAGCTGGCCGGCTTGTGGCGGTACTCGGTGATGGGGTCGGGCGCCGGGAAATAGAAGCTCAGCTGGCGGCTGTCGCGCAGTGATGTCAGTTCGGCGGCCAGCGGCAGGCGCGCGGTGTCGGCCAGCGGGGTGTCGATGGTGGGGCGACTCAGCTCGCGATTCGGGACATCGCTGAAGTTGTCGCGCACCAGGCTTTCCAGCTCGTCCAGTGGCCCGGGGGCCACCACGGCGAGGTTCATGACATTGGCCCCATAGTGCTGCCGATAAAATGTCTGGATGCGCTCGTGCAGCCCGGGTTCGCCTGCGGGCCGGTCGGCCAGGGTTTCCAGGCTGCCCACCGAGAAACCGGTGGCGGGGTGCTCGGGGTTGAGCAGCTGGTCGAGGACATCGCCTCGGCGGCGCGCTTCATTGCGCTTGCGGGCGATGTACTCCGAGTGCACCACCTTGCGTTCGCTTTCCAGCTTTTCGGCATTGAACAGCGGGTTGACGAAGAAGCGGCTGAAGCGGTCCAGGGCACCGGACAGGGCATCGGGCTCGATGGAGAAGAAGTAGTTGGTGTCCCGGGGCGCGGTGAAGGCGTTGTGCTCGCCACCGTGGCGGCTCAGGAAGCTCTGGTAGGCATCGGTCTCCGGGTAGCGCTCGGTGCCCAGGAAGAGCATGTGCTCAAGATAGTGTGCCAGCCCCGGAATGTCGTCGGGGTCCTGGGCATTGCCCACGTCGACGTTGACCGAGGCGGCCGCCTTGTCGGCCTCGGCGTCATGAACCAGCAGTGCCGTCAGACCGTTGTCCAGCGTCAGGATGCGGTAGTCGCGGTCGTCATTGGGGCTGACGCGTGGTGTCATGACGTCCTTCGCCTCCTGATCGTTGGTTGACTGGGCAACGCCGATACCGGGCAGCAACAGCGTGACGGCCAGGGTGGCGGTCAGGCATGAGCGTAGGGGAGGAATCATCATGTCTCCTGTTGTGATGTCCTGCGTAACATGGGGCCGATGGGGTAGGCGCAGGACGCTTCCTGGTTGCCGGGATCATTCACCTCCCTTGATACAGGAAAGGCGCCCAACAGTTCCGTGGCCGCTGGCGTCAGTTGTTGCCGTGCCTCTGCGAGTGGCATCTGCGGGTCCAGCCAGCGGGTCGCCGTATCGCGCTCGATGACGGCGGGAAGACGGTCGGTCAGCGGTGCGAGCAACTCGTTGCTCGGCACGGTGATCAGCGCCAGAGAGTCGTTGTAGTCCGTGAGCGTGGTATGGAAGCGGCACCACAGGGCGGCCAGCAGCAGGGGGCCGCGGTCGGCACGCGTGACCAGATATGGCTGCTTGGCCCGTGCCATGGGGCGCCACACATAGACGCCGCCGACCGGCACCAGGCAGCGCCGCGCGGCGAAGGCGTCGCGGAACATGGCACGCGACTCCAGTGACTCGGCGCGTGCGCAATGGGGCGCATGGTCGAGAACCTTCAGCCAGGGCGGGGTAAGCCCCCAGAAGGCGCGGCCCAGGCGCGGACGGCCAGCTTCCAGGCGGATCAGCGGCAGGGGTTGGCGCGGGGCCAGATTGGTGCCGGTGATCGGCGTTTCCTCGACCACCAGTTGCGGCAGCAGGTTACGCCAGGCAAGCGCGGGGATATAGAGTCGGCCGGCCATGAGACCTCCGGGGAAAGGGAGCCGCAGAATAACACCCGGCCGGCAACAAGCGAAAAGCGTGCGGGGCTTGCGTTGCAGCACAGGCCATATATGCTATTGAAAACAGTGTTCGTCTATTGGCGTTGACCAGCCTCGCAATTGGTCAGCGTTCATTCTCCTGCGCCCACCCCCCTGCGAGGAAGCCGATGGCTCGACCGAGACAGCACGCTCCCGAGACGCTCCATGCTCAGGTCATGGCGGCGTGCGATGCCTGGCTGAAGGAGAGCCCGGTGCATACGCTGTCGTTGCGCTCCCTGGCGCGCGAGGTGGGGTGTGCACCGAGCACCCTGCTCAAGCTGTACGGCAGCTTCAACAACCTGCTTCAGCACGTCAATATCGAGTCGCTGGGGCGTCTGCGCGTCGCCATCGACCCGTTGCTGGGGGATGGTACGCCGCAGCAGCGGCTCCAGGCACTGGCCAAGGCCTACTGGGAGTTCGCCCACGGCGAGCCTTATCGCTGGCAGTTGATGTTCGATTACCCGCTGGCCCAGGAAGGCGAGCTGGATCGCCGCCAGAGCGACATGATCGAGGCGCTCTTCCTGCGCGTCGAGAATACCCTCAAGGAACACCAGCCGGCACTGGACGACATGCAGGCACGCCGGCTGGGGCGCACCCTGTGGGGCAGTGTGCATGGCCTGGTCCAGCTGGGGCTCAACGAGCGCCTGGGGTACTGGCAGAGTGAACCGCTGGATGTCGAGGAGCTGCTCGATGAGCTGACCACTACCATGCTGGCGGGTCTCAAGACGATGCCCGAGGCGCCGTGAACGGCGCCTGGTTATGGGGGGTAGCGGCGCTGCTGGTGCTCCTGTGGGCCGCCCGTTCGCCGCGCACCCTGGTGCGACGCCTGGTGTTCATGCTGGTGCAACTGCTGTATCGCATGCGCTATCAGGGGCGTCGCCACATTCCGGCGCATGGCCCCGCCCTGGTGGTCTGCAATCATGTCAGCTTCATGGACGCCCTGGTAATCGGCGGGGCCAGCCCGCGGCCCTTGCGCTTCATGATGGATCGCCATATCTATGAATCGCCCTGGTTGAACTGGCTCTTCCGCCTGGTCGGGGCGATCCCCGTCGATTCCGAACGCGCCGATCCGGGCGGTCTCAAACGTGCGCTCCATCAGGTCAGTCAGGCATTGCGTGAGGGCGAGGTGGTGATGGTCTTCCCGGAGGGGCGCCTGACCCGCGATGGTGAGGTGCAGCCGTTTCGCCGCGGGCTCGAACTGATCCTGGCGCGGGACGCGGTGCCGGTCGTGCCGGCCAGTCTGGCGGGGTTGTGGGGGTCGTGGACCTCGAATTGCGGCGGGCCGGCGCTCGGCAAGTCGCCGCGGCGCTTCCGGGCGCGGGTCGCGCTCTATTTCGGTGAGCCGCTGCCGCCCGAGCAGGCCGAGCGCGGCCTGCTGGAGTCGCGGGTGCGCCAACTCAAGGCCGAGGCGGATACCTGGGTCACGACGGGCCGGCGCGCCTGAGCGGGCGTCAGCTCTCCACCACGGCGCGACGCACCGACTGCCAGCAGCGTGCCGAGGTGATCAGGTTCTCGCGGACCTCG
Source organism: Halomonas sabkhae (assembly GCF_030409265.1). Lineage (NCBI taxonomy): Bacteria > Pseudomonadati > Pseudomonadota > Gammaproteobacteria > Oceanospirillales > Halomonadaceae > Halomonas > Halomonas sabkhae. Next base: position 71,488 of record NZ_JAUFPM010000005.1, on the reverse strand, counting down.
AGAATTTCCATGCGCACCGGGCCGATCTCCAGACACACCTGGCCGTCCGGGAAGGACTCGAGGTGTTCGAGTACCAGGCCGTTGAGCGTCTTGGGCCCATCGGTGGGCAGCTGCCAGCCCAGCGACTTGTTGATGTCGCGGATATTGGCGGTGCCGTCGATGACATGACTGCCGTCATCCTGGGCATGGATATCCTGGTCCTGACTGGCCACGTCGGTGGTGAACTCGCCGACGATTTCCTCGAGGATGTCTTCCAGGGTCACCAGCCCCTCGACGTCCCCATACTCGTCGACCACGATGCCGATGCGCCGCTTCTGCTTCTGGAAGTTGAGCAGCTGGGTATGCAGCGGCGTCGACTCGGGGATGAAGTAGGGTTCGCGGGCTTCCTGAACGATGGCCGCCTTGGTGACCTCGCCGCGTGACAGGAAGCGGGCCGCATTGCGCAGGTGCAGCATGCCGATGATGTTGTTGATGTCGCCCTTGAAGACCGGCAGCCGGGTATGCTGGCTGGTGCGGATCTGGCCGAGGATGGCCTCCAGGCTGTCGTCGAGGTCGATCCCGGCGACTTCATGACGGGGCACCATGATGTCGTTGACCGTGACGTTCTCGAGGTCGAGGATCGAGACCAGCATCGCCTGGTGGCGGCGCGGGATCATGGGGCCGGCCTCGTGAACCACGGTGCGCAGCTCGTCACGGGTCAGGTTATCGGCATCGCCCTCGATGTTCTTGACGCCCATCAGGCTCAGCAGGCCATTGGAGATGGCATTGACCAGCCATACCAGCGGGTAGAGCAGCTTGAGCAGCGGGTCGAGGATCAGCGATGCCGGATAGGCGATATTCTCCGGCTTGACGGCGGCGTAGGTCTTGGGCGTGACCTCGGCGAAGATCAGGATGATGATGGTCAGCAGGGTGGTGGCCACGGCCGGCCCTGTCACATCGCCGAAGAAGTGAATGGCGATGATGGTAGCGATCGAGGCGGCCAGGTTGTTGACGAAGTTGTTGCCGATCAGGATGACGCCGATCAGGCGATCGGGCCGACTCAGCAGACGCATCACCCGCTGGGCACGACTTTCTCCGCTGCCCGCGCGATGGCTGAGGCGGTAGCGGTTGAGCGACATCATGCCGGTCTCGGAGCTGGAAAAGAATGCGGAAAGGCAGATTAGCAGTATCAGCAGGCCGAACAGCAATCCCAGAGGGAAATCGTCGTTCAAGGCTAAAGGTCCTCGCTATTGGGTCAGATTGATTTGTAGGGATTGGGGGTTGGCCTGTCAAGACAGGCCCGTCAGCCCTGAGCGAGCAGGACCTCGAGCACGAACTTGCTGCCGAAGTAGGCCAGCAGCAACACCAGATAGCCCACCAGGGTCCAGCTGACCGCGCGCATGCCACGCCAGCCCAGCCACAAATGGCAGACCAGCAGGGTGGCAAAGATCAGCCAGGCGAGCAGCGACAGCACCGTCTTGTGCACCAGGTGCTGGGCAAACATGTCGTCGAGGAACACGAAGCCGCTGGCGATCGCCAGGCTCAGCAGGGCCATGCCGGCCCAGATCAGCTCGAACAGGATGCGTTCCATGCTGGTCAGCGGGGGCAGTGACTGCACGACGCCGCGAATATGGTGGTGACGCAGGGCCTGGTTCTGGATGCCCAGCAGGATGGCCTGGAAGGCGGCAATCGCCAGCAGGGAGAAGGCCAGTGCCGAGCTCAGTGCGTGCAGGGCGATACCCGGTGTCATGCCGGGGTGGCGTTCGGGGCTCGGCAGGCCGATGGCCAGCAGCAGAATCATGCCGGTCAGCGGAAACAGGCCCACCGCCACATTGAGCACCGGCTTGAACAGGCTGACGATGAGCAATGTCAGCACCGCCAGGCCGCTGATCAGCACCGCACTGGTGGTGATGCCCGGCAGCAGTGACGCTCCCTGATCGAGCAGGCCGATGGCCAGCGGGGTCTGGCACATCAGGGCCAGCAGGCCGAAGCTGCGCACCAGGCCGGTGCGTGACGACACCCGGCGCGTCAGGGTCAGTGCCTGCCAGGAGGCCGCTGCCACGTAGAGAATGAATGCCATGACGGCAAGAGGTAGCGCGTGCATCGAAGCTATCCATGCGCCTTCGCCAGCGCCTGATGATGAGACATTAGCGTCTCACTATACCGAATCGTCGCGACCCCTGACAGCCGCTGGCGCAAGATAACGCGGCCGATGCATGGAGACTCGTCGCCACAAGGCGTATAATTTGCGCCCATTGCGGGGAAGTCGCGGCTTCCCAGGCCATCGTACGTGGAGAGGCCCATGTTCCAGAATCTCAGTGATCGTCTGTCGCAGACGCTCAAGTCGATCAAGGGTCAGGCGCGCCTGACCGAAGACAATGTCAAGGACACCCTGCGCGAGGTGCGTCGTGCGCTGCTCGAGGCGGATGTTGCGCTGCCGGTGGTCAAGGACTTCGTCGACCGGGTGCGCGAGCGTGCCGTCGGCCAGGAAGTCTCCAAGAGCCTGTCGCCGGGACAGCAGTTCATCAAGATCGTCCAGCAGGAGCTCGAGGCGATCATGGGCGAGTCCAACGAGAGCCTGGTGCTCAAGAGCTCGCCCTCGGTGGTACTCATGGCCGGCCTGCAGGGCGCGGGCAAGACCACCTCGGTGGCCAAGCTGGCGAAATACCTGCGCGAGCGCGAGAAGAAGAAGGTGCTCGTGGTGTCGGCGGACGTCTATCGTCCGGCGGCCATCGACCAGCTCGAGACGCTGGCCAGTGAAGTGGGCGTTGACTTCTTCCCGTCCAACAGCGGCCAGCAGCCGGTGGATATTGCCGAAGCCGCCATCAAGCACGCCAAGATCCAGTTCCATGACGTGGTGCTGGTCGACACGGCGGGCCGCCTGGCCATCGATGAAGCCATGATGGCCGAGGTGAAGGCGCTCAACGCGGCGGCATCGCCGGACGAGACGCTGTTCGTGGTCGATGCCATGACCGGCCAGGATGCCGCCAACACGGCCAAGGCCTTCCACGAAGCCCTGCCGCTGACCGGTGTCATCCTGACCAAGGCCGACGGTGACGCGCGCGGCGGTGCCGCACTCTCGGTGCGTCATGTCACCGGCAAGCCCATCAAGTTCATGGGCATGGGCGAGAAGGTCGATGCCCTGGAGCCCTTCCATCCGGACCGCGTGGCCTCGCGCATCCTCGGCATGGGCGACGTCCTGTCGCTGATCGAGGAAGCCGAGCGCACCGTCGACAAGGGCAAGGCCGACAAGCTGGCCAAGAAGGTCAAGAAGGGCGACGGTTTCGACCTGGAAGACTTCCGTGACCAGCTGCAACAGCTCAAGAAGATGGGCGGCATGGGCGGCATGCTGAGCAAGATGCCCGGCATGGGCCAGATGGCCGAGATGGCTCAGGGCCCCGGCCCCGAGAAGGAGTTCGGCAAGCTCGAGGCGCTGATCAACTCCATGACACCCAAGGAACGTCGCAGCCCGGATATCATCAATGGTTCGCGCAAGCGTCGCATTGCTGCCGGTGCGGGCCTGCAGGTGCCGGACCTGAATCGTCTGCTCAAGCAGCACAAGCAGATGCAGAAGATGATGAAGAAGGCCGGCAAGAAGGGCGGCATGGAAAAGATGATGCGCGGCATGATGGGCGGTCAGGGTGGCCAGGGCGGCATGGGCGGTCCCGGTGGCCCCGGCGGCATGGGTGGCCCGGGAGGCTCCGGCGGCATGGGTGGCCCCGGCGGCATGCCGTGGAAGCGCTGAGGCCCAGCGGCGGCCGCGAGTAAAATGCTTTCCAAGTCGGGCAGATTTCCGTAAAATGCTGCCTCTTCACTGGTGGGCTCGTGTCTTTTGCGCGGGTTCCGCCGTGACAAGTCGCTTCAGCGGGTCGTGACAAACCGCCGCTGGCAGGCCATATCGAAGGGTCAGCCTTCGATCGAATACTTCTGTAACTCAACCGAAGGACAGTCAACGCATGGTTACCATTCGTCTGGCACGGGGTGGCGCCAAGAAGCGTCCCTTCTACCATCTCGCCGTGACCGACTCGCGCAAGCCGCGCGACGGTCGTTTCATCGAGCGCCTGGGCTTTTTCAACCCGGTGGCGCGTGGTCAGGAAGAGCGTCTGCGCATCGACCTGGATCGCATCAGCCAGTGGCAGGAGCAGGGCGCACAGCTGTCCGCTCGCGTTGCCGAACTGGTCAAGGAAGCCCGCAAGCAGGCGTAAGCCGCTTGAGGCGAGCGCATGGCCGACGCAGAGTCGACGATAAGCATGAGCGCCGAGCAAGGCACCAGGCCCGAGTATGTCGTCTTGGGCAAGTTGACCAGCCCGTATGGTGTCAAGGGCTGGCTTCGCGTGTATTCGTACACCAGCCCCATGGAAGGCATCCTCGAGTATAACGAGTGGGTGCTGCGCCATCGGGGTGTCGAGTCGCGTTACCGGGTCGCTCAGGGTCGCCTGCAGGGCAAGGGGCTCGTGGCACGCCTGGAAGGTGTCGAGGGTCGCGATCAGGCCGAGGCACTGGCCGGCGCCGAGATCCTGCTGTCGACAGCCGAACTGCCCGAGTTGTCCGAGGACAGCGACTTCTACTGGTATCAACTCGAGGGGCTGGCCGTCGAGACGACCGAGGGCGTGGACCTGGGCGTCGTCGACTATCTGTTCGAGACCGGTGCCAATGATGTCCTGGTCGTGAAGGCTCGCGAGGACGATAGCGAAGGCAAGCGTGAGCGGCTGTTGCCCTTCCTGCCCGACGTCGTCATCCAGCGGGTGGACCTCGAGGCGGGACGCATGGTGGTCGACTGGGATCCGGCATTTTGAGCCGCAGTGAGGCATCGATGTGGATCGGCATCGTGTCCCTGTTTCCCGAAATGTTCGAGGCGCTGACGCGTCAGGGTGTGACCGGGAGAGCCGTGGACAAGGGGCATATTGACCTGGCGTTGTGGAACCCCAGGGATTATGCCACCGATCGTCATCGCACCGTGGACGACCGCCCCTATGGCGGCGGACCGGGCATGCTGATGAAGGTCGATACCCTGCGCGCGGCGATTCATGCGGCTCGCGAGCAGGCCGAGGTCGCCACCGGCCAGCGGCCCCGGGTGATCTACGTATCGCCCCAGGGACGCCGTCTCGATCAGCGTGGCGCTCGGGAGCTGGCGTCGGGACCGCCGCTGGTGGTGGTGGCCGGACGCTATGAAGGCATCGATGAGCGGGTGGTGGAAGCCGACATCGATGAGGAGTGGTCGATTGGCGATTATGTGCTGAGCGGTGGCGAACTGCCGGCCATGGTGCTGATCGATGCCGCGGCAAGACTGGTGCCCGGTGTGCTGGGCCATCAGGACTCCGCGCTCGAGGACTCCTTCAATGACGGGCTGCTGGATTGCCCGCACTACACACGCCCGGAAGACGTCGATGGACGCCGAGTGCCGGACGTGTTGCTGAGTGGCCATCATGGTGCCATTCGGCGCTGGCGATTGAAGCAGTCACTGGGACGGACCTGGCTGAGGCGTCCCGACCTGCTGGAAGGCAGGGTCTTGAACGACGAGCAACGGCAACTGCTCGAGGAGTTCATCGAGGAATACGCCCCGACATCCACCGCTTAGGTCGGGGCGGCGGTGCAGGACGCCACTGGCGGACCTGTGTCACCAACGACACTCCCGCGCTCCGCGGTATTCGGGCGCCGGGATCACGACTCGCCGGCCAACCATTGCCGGATCGGCGGGTCAAGTAACGTTATCGAGGAGTTTATTGTCATGAGTAGCAAGAACAAGGTGATCCAGGCGCTCGAAGCCGAGCAGATGAGCGGTGAAGTGCCGGCATTCGCCCCGGGCGACACCGTCGTCGTCCAGGTGAAGGTCAAGGAAGGTAACCGCGAGCGTCTCCAGGCCTTCGAAGGCGTGGTGATCGGCAAGCGCAACCGCGGCCTGAACTCCGCTTTCACCGTGCGCAAGGTGTCCCATGGTGTGGGCGTCGAGCGTACCTTCCAGACCTACAGCCCGCTGGTCGACTCGATCAAGGTCAAGCGTCGTGGTGATGTGCGCCAGGCCAAGCTGTACTATCTCCGCGAGCGTAGCGGCAAGTCCGCACGCATCAAGGAAAAGCTCAACTGAGGCCTGCCCGTCAGGCCCGACGGCGCGACTCGATCGTGTCCGACGCTGCCCCGCCACCGCTCCTGCGGGGCGGGGTTTTTTGTTAGGGCCTCGGGTCACGAGGCCGGACGAGGGATGCCCGCATGTCGAGACCGCTCGACGACTTTGCCCTGATCGATGCCTTCCTCGACGGCCTGTGGCTGGAAAGGGGCGTCAGCGACAATACCCTCCAGGCCTATCGCCACGACCTGCAGGCCTGGCAGGCGCAGCTGGCCGAGTATCGGGCGGATCTGCTGTCGCCACCCGCCGAGGCACTGCCCGACTGGCTCGAGGCGCGACGCGAGGCCGGCTACAAGCTGCGCAGCAATGCGCGCCTGTTGTCCAGCCTGCGCCGCTTCTATCATTGGGCACTGGGGGAAGGGCGCATCGAACATGATCCGCTCGCCGAGATTCGGCTGCCGCGTGTCACGGCCTCCCTGCCCGAGACGCTGGAAGAGGACGAGGTCGAGCGTCTGCTCGAAGCGCCCGACGTCGATACGGCCCTGGGGCTGCGTGATCGTGCCATGCTCGAGGTGCTGTACGGAGCCGGCCTGCGCGTGACGGAGCTGGTGGGCCTGACCACCGATGCGCTCAATCTGCGTCAGGGCGTGGTGCGAGTGCGCGGCAAGGGCGACAAGGAGCGCCTGGTGCCGTTGGGCGAGGAGGCCGGCGACTGGCTGAGCCGCTACCTGCGCAGCGGGCGCGGCGTCCTGATGCAGGATGTCACGCGCCCGGCGCTGTTTCCCGGTCGCGGCGATGCCTGCCTGACTCGCCAGGCCTTCTGGTATCGTATCAAGGGTTATGCGCGCAGCGCCGGCATCGAGCGTCACCTGTCGCCACATACGCTACGGCATGCCTTTGCCACGCACTTGTTGAATCATGGCGCCAATCTGCGTGTCGTACAGTTGCTGCTGGGTCACAGTGACCTTTCCACGACCCAGATCTATACCCATGTGGCGCAGGTCCGACTCGAAGCCCTGCACGCCGAACACCACCCTCGAGGCTGAATCATGAAAAAAACGATCCTCCCCCTGGCCAGCGGCCTGCTTGCCGCGACCCTGGCAGTGCCCACCCTCAGTTGGGCGGCCGTGCCCGAGTCCCTCGAGTCCATCGAGGTGTCCGGCCGGAGCATGCCGGTTAAAGACGTGCGCGAGACGACGATGGCGGACATCTACGAGGTGCGCCTGGAAACCGGTGAAACCTTCTACACCAATGCCGAGGGCAACTACTTCCTGGTCGGTGATCTGTACGAGAAGACCGACACCGGCCTGGTCAACCTCACGGAAAAGACGCGCAATGCCGAGCGTCAGGAGCGCCTCGAGGAGGTGACCGACGACAAGCGCGTCACCTTCCGCAGTACCGACGAGACCCGGGCCCGCGTCGTTGTTTTCACGGATACCACCTGCCCGTACTGTCAGCGTTTCCACGAGGAAATGTCGCGCTTCAACGAGCTGGGGATCGAGGTCGATTACCTGGCGTTTCCGCGTGGCGGCATGGAATCGCCGGGGGCACGCGAGCTGCAGAAGATCTGGTGCGCGGAGAATACCAGTGAGGCCATGTCGGCGGCCTTCCGTGAGGAATCGCTGGAAAGTGACGCAACCTGCGACAATCCGGTCGAGGAACAGTATCATCTGGGGCTGGAGCTCGGTGTGCAAGGGACACCGGCCATCATCATGCCCGACGGCAGGCTGGTGCCCGGCTATGTGCCGGCGGAACGCCTGGCCAAGCTGCTGGGCCTGGAATAACCGATATGACCGGTCCGTCACGGGCCGGCGGCGAGGCGAGTCTCGCCAAGCTTGGACACACGCCAGAATGAAAGGGGAATGACATTGAATCCGGTGAGAGTGGGAATCTGTGGCCTGGGCACTGTCGGAGGCGGGACCTTCAACGTGCTGACGCGTAACGCCAATGACATCGCCCGGCGGGCGGGGCGGCCCATCGTGATTGAGCAGGTGGCCTATCGTAGCCCCAACCCCGAGTGCGACATCACCGGCATCAAGACGACACAGGATGTCTTCGAGCTGGCCGCCAACCCGGATATCGATGTCGTCGTCGAGTTGATCGGTGGCTATGACGTGGCGCGCGAGCTGGTGCTGACAGCCATCGAGAATGGCAAGCACGTGGTCACCGCCAACAAGGCACTGATCGCGGTGCACGGCAACGAAATCTTCCAGGCGGCCCACGAGAAGGGCGTGATCGTGGCCTTCGAAGCCGCCGTGGCGGGTGGCATCCCGGTCATCAAGTCGCTGCGCGAAGGCCTCGGCGCCAATCGCATCGAGTGGCTGGCCGGCATCATCAACGGCACCGGCAACTACATTCTCACGCACATGCGTGATGAAGGCCGGGCCTTCGAGGACGTGCTGGCCGAGGCGCAGGCGCTGGGCTATGCCGAGTCCGACCCGACCTTCGATGTCGAGGGCATCGACGCCGCGCACAAGCTGACCATCCTGGCGTCCATCGCCTATGGCCTGCCGCTGCAGTTCGACAAGGCCTACACCGAGGGCATCTCGCGGGTCACCGCCGAGGATGTCGAACAGGCCGATAACCTGGGCTATGTGATCAAGCACCTGGGGATCTCCAAGCGCACCGAGACGGGCGTCGAGCTGCGCGTGCACCCGACGCTGATTCCCAAGGAGCGCCTGCTGGCCAACGTGCATGGCGTCAAGAATGCCATCGCCGTGATGGGCGACGCCGTGGGTCCGACGCTCTACTATGGGCCGGGCGCCGGCGCCGAGCCGACGGCTTCCGCCGTGGTCGCCGATATCCTCGACGTGGCGCGGGATATCTCCACCGACCATCGCTATCGCGTGCCCTATCTGGCGTTCAGCGGCATCGACGAGGTCGATGACCAGCCGCAGATCATGCCGATGGAAGAGATCGACACCGCCTACTACCTGCGCCTGCTGGCCGTGGACCGCCCCGGCGTGCTGGCCCGCGTGGCGACCATCCTTTCCGAGGAAGGCATCTCCATCGAGGCCCTGATCCAGAAGGAAGTCACCGACGGCGAACTGGTGCCGATCATCCTGCTGACGCACATGACCCGCGAGAAGCACATGAACGAAGCCATCCGTCGCATCGAGGCCATGGCCGACATCGCCGGCTCGGTCACGCGTATCCGCGTCGAAAGCCTCGACGAGCAGGAATAACCCAGGACGGAAGAGGGAAGAGGGAAGAGGGAAGAGGGAAGAGGGAAGAGGGAGCCAGGCTAGCCTAGCGACCTGGGTGCCCAGGGTATTCTTCCCTCCTCAAGGCGTGAAGCGCCGTTCTTTGCTCTTCACTCTTCCAGCCCGGACGCAGTCCGGGCGCTCTTCCTTCTAGCGAGGAAACCGAGCATGCGTTATATCAGTACCCGCGGGCAGGCGCCTGCGCTTTCCTTTGAGGAGGTCGTGCTGACCGGCATGGCCAGTGATGGTGGGCTCTATGTGCCGGAGCAGGTCCCTCAGCTGAGTTACGAGGAGCTGGCTGACATGGCGGGCTGCTCCTATGCCGAGATTGCCTTCCGGGTCATGAAGCCTTACGTGGGCGGGGAGATCGATGACGAGACCTTCCGGGAGATCGTCCGCGATGCCTACTCGACCTTCAACCACGACGCCGTGGTGCCGCTGAACCAGCTGGATGCCAATCATTACCTGCTCGAGCTGTTCCATGGCCCGACGCTGGCGTTCAAGGATGTGGCCCTGCAGTTGCTGGGGCGCCTGCTCGATCATTTCCTCGCCAAGCGTGGCGAACGGGCGGTGATCATGGGGGCGACGTCCGGGGATACCGGCTCGGCGGCCATCGAGGGCTGCCGGCACTGCGACAACCTGGACATCTTCATCCTGCATCCGCATCAGCGGGTCTCCGAGGTCCAGCGCCGTCAGATGACCTCGGTGCAGGCCGACAATGTCTTCAACATCGCCATCGAGGGCAACTTCGACGATGCCCAGGCGATGGTCAAGGCCAGCTTCGCCGACCAGTCCTTCCTCAACGGCACGCGCCTGGTGGCGGTCAATTCGATCAACTGGGCGCGCATCATGGCCCAGATCGTCTACTACGTGGCCTCCGCCGTGGCACTCGGCGCGCCGCATCGCAAGACCGCCTTCTGTGTGCCCTCGGCCAACTTCGGCAATGTCTTCGCCGGCTACATGGCGTTTCGCATGGGGCTGCCGGTGGAGCGTTTCGTGATTGCCACCAATGCCAACGACATCCTGCATCGGACCCTGGCCGACAACGACTTCTCGAAGAAGGAGCTGGTCGCGACCCTGGCGCCGTCCATGGACATCGTGGTGTCGTCCAACTTCGAGCGTTTGCTGTTCGAGGCCTATCAGCGTGACGGCGATGCCGTGGCCGAGCTGCTCGAGCGCTTCCAGCACGAGCCGTCGGCCCTGGCCGATGCCCCGCTGACGCGCCTGCGCGAGATGTTCGTCAGCCACAGCATCGATGACGCCACGATTCTGGAAGTCATCCGCGAGGCGCACCAGCGCACCCAGGAGACCCTGGATCCGCACACGGCCACCGGCTATCGTGCCGCCGAATGCCAGCGCGGCGACCCGAGCGTGCCGATGGTGACCCTGGCCACGGCGCACCCGGCGAAATTCGCCGAGGCGGTGGTCAAGGCCGGCTTCCCGGGCGTGCCCTTGCCGCCGCACATGGAGGACCTGCTGGAGTGCGATGAGCGCTACACGGTGCTACCGGCGGAGCTTGCCGAGGTGCAGAAGTTCGTCGCCGAGAAGCGTCGCTGAAGAGGCCTGATCTCCTGTGGTTCCATAGGCCGGCTTCAAAGCTCATGGCCGTTATGGGGCGGGAGGCGCGCGAGGCTGAACCGTCGACAGGTCTGCGAGGGGGCGCTGTGAACCCTTCCCTGGGCGCTACCGATGCCATCCATGGCATCGGACCCCCTCTTCGACCTGTCCCCGGTGCCTCTCGCTAGGTTTGTGCGAAAAGTCGGTGAGCGCAGACAATTTTCGTACAGAGCCTGGGCTTGTTCCTGCGAGCTTTCAGACTTCCTCTCCCCTTGTGGGGCGACGAGCGTAGCAATAGACCAGTGTTTTCCCTGATTGGAGGAGCCAGGTGTGAACGCCCCTGTCGATCTGCATGAATCCCTCAAGCCGCGTATCCAGCCTCGCCCGCGTGACGAGGCAGTGGAGCAGCGTGCGCTGGCCGAGGGGCTGACGCCGTTGCAGGCGCGTATCCTGGCCGGCCGGCTGGCCGGGCATGAGGGTGAGCTGGGGCCTCTGGTCGCTCCCAGTCTGCGTCATCTGGCGCATCCCGAACGGCTCCAGGATGCTCGCCGCGCCGCCGAGCGTATCGCCCAGGCGGTGACCGAGGGTGAGCATATCGGCATCCTCACCGACTACGACGTGGATGGCATCACCTCGCATGTGGTGATTCGGCGCACCCTCAACGAACTCTTCGGCATCCCCGAGAATCGGCTGCACAGCCTGATTGGCCACCGCATCCATGACGGCTATGGCATCAGTCTGCCGCTGGTCGAGCGCACCCTGGCGCTGTCGCCACGCCCCAGCCTGGTGATTACCGCCGACTGCGGCAGCAGCGACGAGCCGCGGATCGCCCGGCTGCGCGATGCCGGCATCGATGTGGTGGTCAGCGATCACCATGCCCTGCCCAGCGAGGGGCCGCCGGCGTCGGCCTATGCCACCGTCAACCCGACCCGCGATGACTGCCACTATCCCGACCCGACCATCGCCGGCTGCATGGTGGCCTGGCTGATCATGTCGCTGACGCGCAGCGTGCTGATCGACTGGGGCGTGCTCGAATCCTCCACGCCCAAGCTATCGCCCTGGCTCTCCTATGTGGCCCTGGGCACGGTGGCCGATTGCGTGTCGCTGGGCGCCAGTGCCTCGAATCGTGCTGTGGTCGCCCATGGCCTGACCCTGATCAATCGCATGGAAGCCGCCTGCTGGCGCACCATGGCCCAGCGCCTGGGTGATGACAGCGTGCCCTTCGATGCCGAGACCCTGGCCTTCCAGATGGGGCCGCGCATCAACGCCCGCTCGCGTCTGGATGACCCCTATGCGGCGCTGCACTTCATGCTGGCGGCGGATGACAGCACGGCGGCGCGGCATCTCGAGACGCTGGATCAGGACAACCAGTCGCGCAAGGCCATCGAGGCCGACATGACCGAAGCGGCACGCGGCCTGGCCATGGCCGAGCTGGAAGCGGGCTCGCCGCTGCTGCTGGTACTGCTCGAAGACGGTCATCCCGGCGTGCAGGGCATCGTCGCCTCGCGGCTGGTGCAGGCCTATGGCCGGCCGGCCCTGGTGCTGACCCAGGCCGCCCAGCCCGGCATGCTGACCGGTTCAGGGCGCTCCATTGAGGCGCTGCATCTGCGCGATGCCCTGCAGCGTGCCCATGATCTGGCGCCCCACAGCCTGCCGCGTTTCGGCGGCCATCGTGGGGCGGCAGGCGTCGGGGTGCCGCGCGAGGCCGTCGAGGACTTCCGCCAGGCCCTGCGACAGGCCGTGAGCGAACAGCTCGGCGACCTGGAACTCGCCCCGCGGGTCTTCACCGACGGCGAGCTCGAAGCAAATCAGCTGGGCCTGCACACCCTGGATGAACTCGAGACCCTCGGCCCCTTCGGCCGCGAATTCGATGCGCCACTGTTTGAAGGCGTGCTGCGGGTGGAAAACCTGCGCCCCGTGGGCGCCGACGGCAGCCACCTGATGCTCGAACTGTCGCTGGGCGCGGTCAGTGTGCGCGCCATCTGGTTCCGCGCCCTGACCCCGGGCGAGGTGCCGGCCTTCGAGGTCGGTGACCGGATTCGCTGCGCCTACAAGCTGAACCGCAACCGCTGGCGGGGCCGGGAGTCGTTGCAACTCATGATCGAGCATGCGGAGCCGGTTTGAGTAGAGAGAGGGAAGAGGGAAGAGGGAAGAAGGAAGAAGGAAGAAGGAAGAAGGAAGAAGGAAGAAGGAAGAAGGAAGAAGGAAGAAGGAAGAAGGAAGAAGGAAGAAATAAGGGCCTTGCGGACCGCCACTTACTGGGCTTCACTTGCTGACCTCTGACCTCTGACCTCTGACCTCTGACCTCTGACCTCTGACCTCTGACCTCTGACCTCTGACCTCTGACCTCTGACCTCTGACCTCTGACCTCTGACCTCTGACCTCTGACCTCTGACCTCTTCTTTCAGTAATTCGGCCAGACGCCGGGTGAGGCGAGTTCCAGCAGGTGGCCGTCCGGGTCGCGGAAGTAGAGGCTGTGACCGCCGCGTGTCCAGTGCGTCTGCCCTTCGATCTCGACGCCATGCCCCGTCAGGTGCTGCTCCCATTCCGCCAGTTCGTCGGCGCTGACGGCGAAGGCCATGTGCACGGGCCCGTTGCCGTCGTGGGGCGGGATGGTGCCAATGCTGTCGGGCAGCACCACGGTCTCCGTGGTCGCGCCCTGGAGAAACAACAGAAGTATGGTGCCACCCCCGGCGTCGTAGGCGGTCATGCGTTGATCGGCGGTAAAGGCGGAGAGCCCCATGACTTCCTCGAAGAATTGACGGGCCCGCACCATATCGCCGACGTAGAGGGCCGTTTCCAGTACACCATCGAGTCGTGGCATGTCATGTCTCCCTGAATGACGGTTTGTGTCTACTCTCAGCCTAGCAGGCGTCCGCCTCAGTCCAGCCAGAACCACCAGACGATCAGCGCGATCAGGGCAAGGCCGAGGAGGTTGATGATCCAGCTCATGTGGCGCTCTCCTATGTCGCGCTGGCGTCGCGCGGGGTGAACAGGCGCAGCCGGCTGGCGTTGCTGACCACGGTGATCGACGACAGCGACATGGCGACGCCGGCGATCATGGGGGACAGCAGGCTGCCGGTCAGCGGGTAGAGCACGCCGGCGGCGATCGGGATGCCGATCAGGTTGTAGCCGAAGGCACCGGCGAGGTTCTGACGGATGTTGCGCAGGGTGGCGCGGCTGATCTCGATGGCGGCGACCACGCCATGCAGCGAGTCGCGCATCAGGGTGACGCCGGCACTCTCGATGGCCACGTCGGTGCCCCGGCCGATGGCGAAACCGACGTCCGCCAGGGCGAGTGCCGGGGCATCATTGATGCCGTCGCCGACCATGCCGACCACCTCGCCCTGCTCCTGCAGGCGCTGGATCTCGGCGTGCTTGTCCTCGGGCAGCAGGTCGGCGCGGAAGTCGTCGATGCCCACGTCGCGGGCAATGGCCGCGGCGGTGTGGTGATTGTCACCGGTCAGCATGACCACCCTGAGGCCATCCTCACGCAGCCGCTCGATCGCCGCCCGGCTGTCCTCGCGCAGCGGGTCGCTGATGCCGAAGAGGGCGGTCAGGCGGCCATTCACGGCCAGCATGACCACGCTGCGCGCCTGTTGCTGAAGTCGCTCGATGACGGCCGCGCCGGCGTCGAGCTCGACCCCCTGCTCCCGGAGCAGGCGTGCATTGCCCAGCAGCAGCTCGTCGCCTTCCCCGGTGCGCGCCGTGACGCCGCCGCCTGTCACCGACTGGAAGTCGTGAATATCGGCGGCCTCAACATTCTGCTGTTCGGTGTAGGTCAGCAGGGCGCTGGCCAGCGGATGCTCGGAGCCGCGCTCCAGCCCCGCCACCAGGGCGAGCGCGGTGGCCTCATCGCCGGCGAGGATCTCGGCTTCGGTGACCCGGGGCCTGCCCTCGGTGAGGGTGCCGGTCTTGTCGACCACCAGGGTGGTCAGCCGGCTGGCGGTCTGCAGGGCCTCGCCGCTGCGCACCAGGACGCCGTGCTCGGCGGCCTTGCCGATACCGACCATGGTCGAGATCGGTGTGGCCAGGCCCAGGGCGCAGGGGCAGGCGATGATCAGAATCGTCGTGGCGGTGACCAGCATGTGAATCACCCGTGGCTCGGGCCCCAGGTTGAACCAGATCAGAGCGCTGAGCACGGCGAGGATCATCACCGCAGGAACGAAGACGCTGGCAATGCGGTCCGCCAGCCGGCCGATGGGGGGCCGGGAGTTCTGGGCATGGGCGACCTGCTCGGTGATGCGGCCGAGGCGGGTGTCGGCGCCCACCCGCGTGGCTCGGTAGATCAGCGCGCCCTTGCCATTGAGCGTACCGGCGCTGACCTCGTCGCCAGAGGATTTGGCCACCGGGATGGGCTCGCCGGTGAGCATGGATTCGTCGACATGGCTGGAACCCTCCAGCACCTCGCCGTCCACCGCGACGCGCTCGCCGGGGCGTACCCGCAGGTGCTCGCCGGCGCCTACCGCCTCGATGTCGATCTCCTGTTCTTCGCCGTCACGAATCACCCGCGCGGTTCGGCTCTGCAGATCGAGGAGGCGTCGCAGGGACTCACTGGTCCTGCCGCGGGCGCGCAGCTCCAGGGCATTGCCCAGCAGCACCAGGCCGATGACCATCGACGAGGCCTCGAAGTAGATGCCCCGTGCCGCTTCGGGCAGGGCGCCGGCGAAGGCCACCACCGCCATCGAGTAGAGCCAGGCGGTGCCGGTGCCCATGGCGATCAGGGTATCCATGTTGGCCTGCCGGTGGCGCAGGTTCTTCCAGGCATTGGCGAAGAAATGGCGGCCGGGCAGGATCAGGACCCCCAGGGTCAGCAGGCCGACCACCAACCAGTAGAGCCTGCCGCCGCCCACCGGCTGCGGGTGGAAGAACAGCATGCTGAGCATCAGTGGCACGGCCAGGGCCAGCGCGCCGCTGGCACCGCGCATCAGGCGTCGATACTCGGCCTGGTCACGCTCGGCGCGGGTCTTCTCCGCCTGGCGCATGTCGACCACCGGCTCGGCGCCATAGCCGACGCCTGCCACGGCCGTGATCAGGTCCTCGGTGCTCGCCGTACCCGTGACCCGGGCGGTATGGGTGCCGAAGTTGACGCTGGCCGCGCTCACGCCCGGGGTCTTCTCCAGGGCGCCCTGCACGCTGCGCACACAGCCGGCGCAGGTCATGCCGGTGATCGACAGTTGCTGCGTGGTGCCGGCATCCGCGCGGTTCGTTGTCGGCGGGTGCTCGTCATCGGGGACTGTCGCCGCGTCGTCCTCACGCGGCCCGGGCGGGTAGCCCGCGTCTTCGAGGGCGGCATCCAGGGCCTCGCCGCTCAGCGCGGTGGTGACCGTCAGCCGCTTGTCGGCGGGCTCGCCGTTGACTTCGGCGTCGGCGTCCTGCGCGTGGATGGCATGACGCATGCGCTCGACGCAAGCCTGGCAGCTCATGTCGGGAATCCAGCGCTCGAACAGAGTGCTCATGAGGATGCCTCCGGCCGTGTTTCAGCGTCGCCCGAAAGCGGCTCGGGGAAGCTCTCGATCAGCCGGCACAGACTATGGCCATCCGGTGTGCCATCCGGCATCTCGGACCAGGCCGCCAGCGCCTGCTCCATGCGCGCGGCCAGCTCCTCGAGTTCACGGATGCGGGCGCGGATCTGCGGCAGGCGCTCGGCCATCAGGTCTCGCACCAGCGGGCAGGGCGAATCGCCCTGATCGGCATGCTCGAGGATCTGATGGATCTCGGCGATGCTGAAGCCCAGGGTGCGGGCCCGCTGGATGAACTGCAGACGCTCCAGATCGGTGTGATCGAAGAGGTGATAGCCGTTGTGGGGATCCCGCTGCGGGGCCAGGAGCCCCTCCCGGGTATAGTGGCGCACCGTCTCGGCGGTGACGCCGGCCTTGCGAGCCAGTTCGCTGACTTTCATCTTGCCCTCGTCAAAGGATGGCGATGTCAGCAGTGTAAAACCTTTGGGTTACACAAAGGTCAAGCAAGACCGGCGCGGAGTATCGCGGCGGGCTAGCCGTCGGCGCGCGCCTGCACTCTGACCATGTGATAGCTGAGCGGCGGCAGTCGGCCTTGCAGCTTGTCCGCTGAGGTCGTGCCTGCGATGGCCAGGCCAGCGCCCGCGCTCGGACGGACATGCGTCGGCTGGGCCTCGGTGTTGGTGGCCTTCATGTCGCTGTGGTCGAGGGTCTGATGGTCCAGGATGCGGCAGTCGCTGAAGCCCTCCAGGGCGACATCGAGGTCGAGACTGTCATGCTGGTGGCGGTTGACCATGAACAGGCTGATCACGCCTTGTGGCTCGTCATGCACGGCGGCGACATCCAGACAGGCCACGTCGCCCAGTTCGCCGGCCGGGTAGGTCGGGCTGTCCACCGCGAGTTGCAACGCCTTGCCGCGCCCGAAACGGGACGCGAAGTACAGCGGATAGAAGATGGTCTGGCGCCAGGCCTCGCCGTCGTCGCTGGTCATGATGGGCGCGATGACGTTGACCAGTTGCGCGATGCAGGCAATGCGCACGCGGTCCGAGCGGCGAATGAAGGTATTGATCACGCAGCCGATCAGCAGGGCATCCTCGACGTTATAGACGTCTTCCAGGATGGGTGGGGCAAAGGGCCAGTCGCGGCCCTGCAGCACCTGCTTGTCCTGCTCGACACTGTGATACCAGACGTTCCATTCATCGAAGCAGATGTGGACGTCCTTGCGCGAGCGCTTCTTGGCCTTGATGTAGTCGATGACGCCGGCGATGGAGCCGATGTAGCGGTCCAGCCTCTCGCTGAGGGCCAGATACTCTCCCAGGTTGTCGGCATGGTTGGTGAAGTACATGTGCAGCGAGATGTAGTCCACCGTCTCGTAGCAGTGATCGAGCACCGTCGCTTCCCACTCCGGATAGCTGGCCATGTCGGGATTGGAGGAGCCGCAGGCGACCAGTTCCAGGTCGCTGTCATAGGCTTTCAGGGCCTTGCCGGTTTCATTGGCCAGGTGGCCATATTCAGCGGCGCTCTTGTGGCCGACCTGCCAGGGGCCATCCATCTCGTTGCCCAGGCACCACATCCGCACATTCCAGGGTTGCTGGCGGCCATTCTTGATGCGCAGATCACTCCAGGCGCTGCCCCCGGGGTGGTTGACGTATTCCAGGTAGTTGCGCGCCGCATCGATGCCGCGCGAGCCCAGGTTGATGGCCAGCATCATGTCGATGCCCGCCAGTTCACACCAGTCGGCGAACTCGTGAATGCCCACCTGGTTGGATTCGCGGCTGTGCCAGGCCAGGTCGAGGCGCACCGGTCGCTCCTCCTGTGGGCCGATGCCGTCTTCCCAGTTGTAGGCCGAGACGAAGTTGCCGCCCGGGTAGCGCACGATGGGCGGCGCCAGCTCCTTGACGAGCTCGAGGACATCCCGGCGAAAGCCGTTCTCGTCCGCGTCGGCATGATCCGGTTGGTAGATGCCCTGGTAAATGGCGCGTCCCATGTGTTCCAGGAAGGCACCGTACAAGCGATCATCGATCTCGCTGATGACAAAATCGCGGTGCAGGGTGACGTTGCTGTTCATGACGGATTCCTTGTGGTCTGGGGAAGGGGAGTAAACGTCAGGTGTAGGCCGGGGACGGATCATCCGCAGAGTCGGAAGGCGTCTCGTCAGCGGGGCGGCGTGCCTGGAGGTCGCTTCTTACCTCATCCATGTCGTCGTCATTCAGGCCGAACAGGTAGGTAGCCCAGAACATCAGCAGGCAGACGGCCGCCGGAATCAGGGTCAGCAGCAGGCTGATGACGAGTAGTGCCGAGTCGCTCTGTTGATCGACATTGGCCTGATAGCCACCCCAGGAGAGGAGGAAACCGATCATGCCCCCGGAGATTGCCAGCCCCATCTTGAGAAAGAAGAGGTTGCCGGCGAAGGAGACCCCGGTATTGCGGCGGCCCGTCTTCCATTCGCCGTAGTCCTCGGCGTCGGCCATCAGTGCCCAGGAAATGGGGGCACCGATGCCGTGCATGAAGCTGACCAGCACGAACAGCAGGCTCGCCACGATGGCCCATTGCCCGGGCACCAGGAACAGCAGACAGGATGCCGCGATCAAGGCCAGGGTGCTGGCCTGAAACACCTTGCGCTTGCTGAGGTGCTGGCTTAACCGTGGCGAGAGCGCGGTGCCGGCGATGCTGGCGAGTGCACCGGCGGTGATGAATGCCGAGATCCCCATGGCGCTGAAGCCCAGCACATAGGTGGCGAAGTAGATCGCCGCCCCCTGGCGAAGGAAGAACTGCAGCGCCTGCAGGAAGGTAACGCCGAGCACGATCCGCCACTTGATGTTGACCGCGAGAGCCTTGAGCTTGACGGACAGTTTTTCCTGGGTCTGCGGCGATGGGTGTACGCGCTCGCGCACGGTCACAAAGCAGAACAGGAACATCGCGACCCCGATGACCGACATGATGGTCATGCTGTACTGGAAGCCCAGGGCTTCGTCGCCGCCGCCGATCCACTCGACCATGGGCATCAGGCCGCTGTTCAGGATCAGGTAAGCCACGCCGACCAGAATGAAGCGCCAGGATTGAAACGACACGCGTTCGCGGTGATCGTCGGTGACCACGCCACCCAGAGCGCAATACGGGATATTCACGGCGGTGTAGAGCAGCGACATGATGAAGTAGGTCGCGAAGGCGTAGGCGATCTTGGCCGTTCCCGACAGGTCGGGGGTGGTGAACATCAGCACGCAGGCCACGGCCAGCGGTACCGGCATGAATAGCAGATAGGGCCGAAAGCGGCCCCATCGGCTGCGCGTCTTGTCGGCCAGGGCTCCCATCAGAGGGTCGGTCACGGCATCCACGAAACGCATGGACAAAAAGATGGTGCCGACGACGGCGGGGGAGATGCCGTAAACGTCGGTATAGAAGTAGGAGAGGTACATGACCACGGCGGCGAATGTCATGTTGTTGCCGGCATCGCCCATGCCGAAGCCTATCTTTTCGATGATGCTGAGTCTTGCACTGCTCATGATGGGGGCTCCGAGGGTTGTTTCTTATTAAGGGAAACACTGCTTAAATGCCTGCGCATGCAAATCGCCTCGTTACGCGGTGCTGGTGCGCCAGCCCGGTCGAAAGTCGCCTAACGATCTGTTATGTCTCGCTTTCTGTGCTCCGGGCGCCTTGCGCTTCACTATGCTCGCCGATTTATTCAGTGCTTCCTTAGTGCCTCGAAGATTAAGCAGGGTTTTGTATAGCGTCTAATGCATGAGTTTTAACCTGGCGATATATATATCGTTATGTTTTTTTCCAAAATCCCCGTCGATGGCGAGCCAGGATGTTAGCTTGAGAATTAATGCCATGACGAAAGTTGCATATCCCGGCTCGTTGTGGCGTTGGCGGCAATCGGGCTGCCCTGACATGCAAGTAGGCCGCCGATATATCCGCCCCGGGAGAAGGGTTTTAACTTTCTGTTATTGAAGATATTTTAATAAGGTGTGACTAAAGTATGAGAGTGTTTTGCTTTAAAACGAACGTTTGGACTTGATCCCTGGTACGAGTTTCGCAAACACTGAGGTCACAAGACCGCCTCGCGGCTAGCGTCATAACAATCACCTACCACGTCTAGGGATGTCTGCTCATGCATAACAAGCTCAACAAACTCACCGTTGCCGTGACCCTGGGTTCCGCCCTGCTGGCAGCCAGTCAGGCTTCGGCGTCCGGTTTCCAGGTTCGTGAACAGAGTGCCAAGGCGCTGGGTAACGCCATGGCCGGTGCGGCGGCCGGTGCCGAGGATGTCAGTTACATGACCTACAACCCGGCGGCCATCGGCAATGCCGAGGGCACTCAGTTGGCTGGCGGCATCTCCTTTATCGATGCCCAGTTCGAGTTGACCGATGCCGCGGCAAGCCCCGCCGTCTCGCCCGTCAGTTATGATCGGGGTGGCTCCCGCCAGGGTGGCGAGGAGGCCTGGGTGCCGAGCTTCGCCTTCAAGACCGACCTCAATGAGCGCATGGACTTCGGGCTTTCGGTCTCGGCGCCCTATGGTCTGTCGACCAAGTACGACAAGGACTGGATCGGTCGCTATCACGCCATCGAGACGGAACTGAAGACCATCGACATCCAGCCCACCTTCAATTATCAGGCTACCGACCGGCTCGACCTGGCGTTCGGCCTGCGGGCACAGTACGCCGATGCCACCCTGTCGAATGCCATCGATCTCGGCGCGGTGGGCGTGCAAGCCAATCAGCTGCCGCAGACGGCGATCGGCAATGCCGATGGCATGGCCGAGGTGACCGGCGATGACTGGGGCTACGGCTACACCCTGGGGGCGCTGTTCCAGGCCACCGAGCGGACCCGACTGGGCATCAGCTATCGCTCGGAAGTCGATCTGGAACTGGAAGGCGACGTCCGCTACCGTTCCGACAACCCGACCGGCCAGCAGGTTCTGGCCGGGGCCCAGGCCATGGGGCAGCTGCGTGATGCCGGCGGCACGGCGGACCTGACCACGCCGGCCAACATGAACCTGGGTATCTACCATGAGGTGAGTGACCGGTTTGCGCTGATGGCCAATGCCGAGTGGACCGAATGGAGCAGCTTCGATGAGCTGGTCGTCGAGTCCGGCGGTCAGGAGCTCAGCACCACCGACGAGAACTGGAACGATACCTGGGCCTTCTCGGTCGGTGCCAACTATCAGCTCAACCGGCAGTGGCTGCTGCGTGCCGGCCTCGGGGTCGACGAGTCGCCGGTGCCGGACGCCGAGCACCGTACGCCGCGCGTGCCGGATGCGGACCGCCGGTGGGCGACCCTGGGCGCGACCTGGATGCCGACCACCGACCTCAGCGTGACCGCGGGCTATATGCGGGTCTTCGGTGATGATGGCGACATAGACCAGAACGCCACGCCCACCAACGAAAACGCCAGCCGTGGCGATCTTTCCGGCACCTATGAGGTCGATGCCAATGTCTTCGCCCTCTCGGTAGGCTATCGCTTCTGATCCCGATCGACTCTCGAATGGAGATGAGGAACCCCGGTTTGCCGGGGTTCGTTATTTTCGGGGCGCGGTAGGGTGACAGCCGCGGGCTTCGGCTCAGGCGGCATGGTCGACGAAGGCGGCGCGCATCAGCTCCCGGGTATAGGCCTCGCGCGGGTTGGCGAAGACGCTTTCGGTGGCGCCCTGTTCGACTACCGCCCCGTCCTTCATGACCAGCACGGTATCGGACAGGGCACGCACCACGGCCAGGTCGTGGCTGATGAAAACGTACGTCAGCCCGTACTTGTCCTGTAGGTGACGCAACAGCTCGATCACCGTGACCTGAACCGAGCGGTCCAGCGCCGAGGTGGGTTCATCGAGCAGCAGGAAGTCGGGCTTGAGGACCAGGGCGCGGGCGATGGCGATGCGCTGGCGCTGGCCGCCGGAAAACTCGTGCGGATAGCGCTTGCGCATCAGCGGGTCCAGGGCGACGTCCTCCAGCGCCTCGATGACGCGGCGCTCGCGTTCCCGGCGGTCCAGCTCGGGGAAGTGCACTCTCAGTCCCTCGCTGATGATCTCGCCCACGGTCAGGCGTGGCGAGAGCGAGCCGAAGGGGTCCTGAAAGACCACCTGCATGCGTGAGCGCAGCGGACGCATCAGTGCCTTGTCGAAGCCCGAGATGTCCGTGTCCTCGAAGCGCAACTGGCCCTGGCTGTCGAGCAGCCGCAGCAGGGCGCGGCCCAGGGTCGACTTGCCGGAGCCGGACTCGCCGACGATGCCGACCGTCTGGCCGCGCTGCACGTCGAGCGTGATGCCACGCACGGCCTCGAAGACGTCGTCGGCCGCGAAGAGCCGTTTGCGAGTCGTGAAGTGCACCCGCATGTCCCTGGCCTGCAGCAACAGGGGCGCGTCCGCGGCCACCGGTGGCTTGTGGCCGCGTGGCTCGGCCTCCAGCAGCATGCGCGTGTAGTCATGCCGGGGGGCGGCGAAGACCTCGGCGGTGCTGCCCGACTCGACCAGCTCGCCATGACGCATGACGCAGACGCGCCCGGCGAACTGACGCACCAGCCCCAGGTCGTGGGTGATGAAGAGGATGGCCATGCCATAGCGCCGCTGGAGGTCGCGCAGCAGCTCCAGGATCTGCGCCTGCACGGTGACGTCCAGGGCGGTGGTCGGCTCATCGGCAATCAGCAGGCGGGGCTCGCAGGCCAGCGCCATGGCGATCATCACCCGCTGGCGCTGGCCGCCGGAGAGTTCATAGGGGTAGCTGTCGATGCGGCGTTGCGCTTCGGGAATGCCCACCTGCTCGAGGAGTTCCAGCACGCGGGTGCGTGCGGCCTTGCCACTCATGCCGCGATGCTTCTTCAGCACTTCGGCGACCTGGCGGCCGATGCGCTGCAAGGGATTGAGCGAGGTCATCGGCTCCTGAAAGATCATCGAGATGTCGTTGCCGCGCAGCTGGCGAATGCGTGATGCCGATGCCTGTGCCAGGTCCTCACCGGCGAAGCGTATCTTCCCGGAGATGCGGGCCATCTCGGGCAGCAAACGCATCACGGCGGTGGAGGTGACCGACTTGCCGGAGCCGGACTCGCCGACGAGTGCCAGGGTCTGGTTTTCGCCGATTGAGAAGCTGACGTCCTTGACCGCGGTGACGGGCCCCGTGGGCAGATCGAAGTCGACCCTGAGGTTATCGATCTCGAGCAGCGGTGTGGTCATCTCGGCCTCCCCTGGCGAGTGGTGTCGAACGGTACGGCTGGCATGGGCGTGAGGCGAACGCGCGGCTCAACGGGTGCGTGGGTCGAGGGCATCGCGCAGTCCATCACCGAGAAAGTTGAGACAGAACAGGGTCACTGCCAGGAAGACCGCCGGCACGATCAGCATCCAGGGCGCGCCCTGCATGTTGGCGGTGCCCTCGCTGATCAGTACACCCCAGCTGGTCAGCGGCTCCTGTACCCCGAGCCCCAGGAAGGACAGGAAGCTTTCCAGCAGGATCACCTTGGGCACGGTCAGGGTGACATAGATGATCACCGGCCCCACGGAGTTGGGGATCAGGTGGCGCAACACGATGGTCGAATCCCTGACCCCCAGGGCATGGGCGGCCTCGATGAACTCGCGGCGCTTCAGCGAGAGCGTCTGGCCGCGCACGATGCGCGCCATGTCGAGCCATTCCACGGCGCCGATGGCGGCGTAGATCAGCAGGATGTTGCGGCCCAGCACCACCATCAGCAGGATCACCAGGAACATGAAGGGCAGCGAATACATGATGTCGACGAAGCGCATCATCAGGCTGTCCACGCGGCCGCCCATGTAGCCGGCGATGGCACCGTAGAGCACGCCGATCACCAGGCTGACCAGGGTCGCCACCAGCGCCACCGACAGCGAGATGCGGCCGCCGTACAGGGTGCGGGTCAGCAGGTCGCGGCCATTGGCGTCAGTGCCCAGGAAGTGGTTGCCCTCGAGCGTCGGCGGGACACCGAAGGCGTTCCAGTCGACCTCGGCCAGTCCCCAGGGCAGCAGCCAGGGGCCGACGACGCAGGCCAGTGTCATCACGCCCAGCATGATCAGGCTGGCCATGGCGGCGCGGTTTTGACGCAGGCGGCGCCAGGCCTCGCGGCCCAGGCTCTCGCCGGCGACGGTGGCGGTCCGGTCATCGGCAATGGCGTTGGAAGAGGACGTCATGGCGCGCTCCGGTCAGTCGTCATAGCGGATCTGTGGGTCGAACAGTGAATACAGCAGGTCGACGATCAGGTTCATCAACACGATCAGCACGCCGTAGAAGACCACCGTGCCCATCACCAGGGTGTAGTCGCGGTTGAGGGCGCCCTGTACGAAATAGCGGCCGATGCCCGGCAGGCCGAAGATCTGCTCGATGACCACCGAACCGGTGATGATGCCGGCAATGGCGGGCCCCAGGTAGGAGAGTACCGGCAGCATGGCCGGCCGCAGGGCATGGCGCAGGATCACCTCGTGCTCGCGCAGCCCCTTGGCCCGAGCGGTGCGGATGTAGTGACTGCCCAGCACCTCGATCATCGAGGCGCGCATCATGCGCGCCACATAGGCGATCTGCTGGATGGCCAGGGCCACCACCGGCAGGACCAGGTTGGGCAGGGCGCCGCCGTTCCAGCCGCCCACCGGCAGCCAGCCGAGCAGCACCCCGAACAACAGCGCCATCAGCGGGGCGATCACGAAGTTGGGGATGGCGATGCCACCCAGCGCCACGCCCATCAGGCTGTAGTCCAGGGCGGTGTTGCGCTTCAGTGCGGCCATCACGCCCATCGGCAGGCCCAGCAGCAGGGCCAGGCCGATCGCCAGGGCACCCAGCTCGAGGCTGACCGGAAAGCCCTGCATGATCAGCTCGGTGACCGAGAAGTCCTTGTACTTGAACGAAGGCCCGAAGTCGCCCTGCAACAGGTTGCCCATGTAGCGCAGGTACTGCATCCACAGGGGCTCATCCAGGTGATAGGCGGCCATCAGGTTGGCTTCGATCTCCGGCGGCAACTGGCGTTCGCCATCGAAGGGGCCGCCCGGCGCCACCCGCATCAGGAAGAACGACAGCGTGATGACGATCCACAGGGTCGGGATCGCCATGGCCAGACGTTTGGCAATGTAGTTCAGCAAGGACTCACTCCTCGAAGCTGATCCAGCGCGAGGGATGGTCATCCTCGATGTTGTTCTGCCAGCCATCCAGTGCCGGGTTGACCAGGTTGCGGCTCACATAATAGAGCAGCGGTGCCACGGCATGATCCTGCATGGCCAGCGTCTCGGCCTCTTCCAGCAGGGCCTGGCGGGCATCGGCGTCCTGGGTCCGGGCCGCTTCTGCCAGCAGCTCATCGAATTCCGGGTTGGCATAGGCGCCGTAGTTGTTGCCCACGCCGGACTTCAGCAGAGTGAGGAAGTTCTCGGCGTCATTGTAGTCGGCGACCCAGCCGGCCCGGGCGACATCGAAGTCGCCTTCGGCGATGGTCTGGTAGTGCACCGTGGCCTCGGCATTGATCAGCTCGACCTCGACCCCCAGCGGCCGCCACATGGCGGCGATGGCCACGGCAATGCGCTTGTGCTCTTCACTGGAGTTGTAGCGCAGGCGCAGCTCCAGGGGGTTGTCGGGACCATAACCGGCCTCTTGCAGCAGCTTTCTGGCCTGCGCCATGCGGGCTTCCATCTTGCCGGCGGTGGGCGCCTCATCGACCCCTTCATAGTGGTTGACACCGGGTGGCACGAAGGCGTGGGCGGGCTCGAAGGTGCCCTGCATCAACTGCTCGGCAATGACCTTGCGGCGAATCGCCAGGCTGAGGGCTTCGCGCACCCGGGCATCACTGGTCGGGTGGCCGTCGCGGTGGTTGAAGACGTAGTAATAGCTGCCCAGGTAGGGCGCCATCCGGGTGGCCTCCGGCAGGTTCTCCTGCAGCCACTGATAGCGCTCCGAGGCATATTCGCGGACGATATCCAGCTCCCCGGCACGAAAGCGCGACAGCGCGGCACTGCGGTCTTCGCTGGTGTGGTAATTGACCCGCTCGAGGCTGATCTGCTCGGCGTCATAGTACTGGCTGTTGGGCTCCACGCTGATGCGCGACTGGGAGACCCATTCCACCGGCGTGAAGGCGCCATTGGTGGCGATATGCTCGAGGTCGATCCAGTCGCTGCCGTGTGCTTCGAGCAAATGGGTGGGCAGCGGGTAGGCCGTGTAGTGGGTCAGCAGCTGCGGGAAGTAGGGGGTGGAATGTTCCAGCTCGACGCGCAGGGTGCGCCCGTCATCCAGTGCCTCGACCCCCAGCTTTTCCGGGGGCATGTCGCCGCGGTTGATGGCCTCGGCATTGACCACCGGATACAGCATGTAGGCGTACTTGGAGGCGTTGCGGGGCTTCAGCAGGTGGCGCCAGCCGGTGACGAAATCCTCGGCGGTGACGGGCTCGCCATCCGACCAGCGGGCGTCCTCGCGCAGGTGGAAGGTGTAGGTTCGGCCGTCCTCGGATACCTCGTGATCCGTCGCCATGCCCGGCAGCAGCTTGCCATCGGGAGCGAGCTTGAAGAGCCCCTCGTAGACGTCCATCAGCACCTGGGACTCCCAGACGCCGCCCGCCACCTGAGAGGTGTCGAAGGACGCCAGCTCGCCCATGACACCGATGTCCAGCGTCTGTGCCTGGGTGGCGGAAGCGAAGAGGGTCGTGGTGGCCATGGCCAGGCCGAGCGCCAGGCCGGAAGCATTCCGTTGCAGTGGTAAGGCGGACATGAAGACTCCTGATCAGTGAAGCGCAGGCACGCAGCTGCGCCCCGCAGTGGCGGGGGCGCAGGTCGGTCGGCTCAGTTGGTTTCGTCGAGCGAGACGTAACGCGACGGATGCATGTCCAGGGCGTTGTTCTCCCAGCCGCTCAGGGCCGGGTCGACCAGGTTGCGAGCACTGTAGAGATAGATGGGCGCCAGCGGATAGTCGGCCAGCGCCATGGCCTCGGCGCGTTCCATCATGTCGCGCCGCACGTCGTCGTCCGACTCGCGATCGGCCTCGCCGAGCAGGCGGTCGAATTCCGGGTTGGCGTAGTTGCCGTAATTGTTCGTGCCTTCGCTGGAGAGCAGCTGAAGGAAGTTCTGGGCGTCGTCGTAGCTGGAGATCCAGGCGGCGCGGGCGACCTGAAAGTCGGCTTCCATCAGCTCGGAGTAGTGAATATTGGCCTCGCTGGCGCGCATCTCGACCTCGACGCCCAGCGGCTCCCACATGGCGGCCACTGCCACTGCGATACGCTGGTGCTCCTCGCTGCTGTTGTAGCGCAGGGTCAGCTCCAGTGGGTTGTCCGGGCCATGGCCGGCTTCCTGCATGAGCTCGCGGGCGCGGGCCATGCGGGTTTCCATGTCCTCGTCGAGCCCCGGCTGCACGGCTGGGGTGTAGTGGTTCACGCCGGTGGGCACCAGTGACTGGGCCGGGGTGACGGCACCGTCGAGCAACTGGTTGGCGATCACCTCGCGGCGAATGGCCAGCGACAGCGCCTCGCGGATGCGCTTGTCGGCGACCGGGGAGTCCTCGGCCAGGTTGAAGGCATAGTAATAGCTGCCCAGCGAGGGCGTGATCCGGGTGGCCTCCGGCAGGTTGTCGTTGAGCCACTGATAGCGGGCCGCCGGGAAGTCGCGCAGGATATCCAGCTCGCCGGCCCGGAAGCGCGAGATGCCGGCGTTCTTGTCCTCCACCGGGAAGAAGTTGACGCCCTCCAGGCTGACGCTGTCGGCGGCGTGATACTCCGGGTTGCGGACGGTCTCCAGGCGGGTGTTGGCGACCCGGCTGACGGGCTTGAAGGCACCGTTGACGACGATATTCTCCGGGCGGCTCCAGTCATCGCCGTGCTCCGTGACCACGTGCTCGGGGAGCGGGTAGCCGAAGGGCAGGATCAGGGTCTTGAGGAAGTAGGCCGCGGGTTCCTCGAGGTGGATGACCAGGGTGCGGCCGTCATCCTGGCTTTCCACGCCGAGCGCATCCAGTGGCTTGTCGCCGGCGTTGACCGCTTCGGCGTTGACCACCGGATAGAGGCGATGGGCATAGTTGGAAGCGGTTTCCGGGTTCACCTGGCGGCGCAGGGCGAACACGAAGTCCTCGGCGGTCAGCGGTTCGCCGTCCGACCAGCGAAGCTCGTCGCGCAGGGTGAAGGTCCAGCGCTTGCCGTCCTCGCTGACGGTCCAGTCACTGGCCGCGCCGGGGATCATCTCGCCCTGGGCATTGACGGCGATCAGGCCCTCGAAGATGTCGCGCAGCACGTCTTCCTCCCAGACACCGCCGGTGATGCGCGAAGGATCCAGTGAGCTCGGGTCGCCGCTGATGCCGATGTCCAGGGTCTGCGCCGCCACGGGCGACGCCAGCAGGGCAGAAGCAAGCGCCATGGCGCTCACCAGGGGAATGCGGTTATGCATCGTGTATCTCTTCTTGGCTGATGTTGTTGTCGGCGGGCAAGGGCCTGCATGGCCTGACAGCGTGCCACCGGCCGGTCCGCAAGGCGACATGACGCCAGGCTGGCGACGGGATGACGCTGTGACGGCATTTGGCTACAATGCTCTTCCCTTCCTTGGCCGCTGGCACGCTGGAGGCCGCGGACATTCTCTGAAAATTAGGCGAGCGTCATGCAGGAAGTCAATCCTATCAATCACCTCATCAAGGACCTGTCTGAACGGACAGACGTCCTGAGGGGGTATCTTTGACTATGCCGAGAAGAAAGAACGGCTAGAAGAAGTCACTCGCGAGCTCGAGGACCCCAACGTCTGGAGCGACCCTGATCATGCCCAGAAACTGGGCAAGGAGCGGGCAACCCTCGAGATGGTGGTGGAGACCATCGATGAGCTGGAACGCGGCCTGAACGACAATCGCGACCTGCTCGAACTGGCCGAGATGGAAGAAGACGCGGATACCGTCGAGGAGGTGGGCCGCGAGCTGGAAAACCTTCAGGCCAACCTCGAGAAGCTCGAGTTCCGGCGCATGTTCTCCGGCGAGATGGACCCCAACAACGCCTATCTGGATATCCAGGCGGGCTCCGGTGGCACCGAGGCTCAGGACTGGGCCAACATGCTGCTGCGCATGTATCTGCGCTGGGCCGAGCACCACAATTTCAAGGCGGACATGATCGAGCTGTCGGCCGGTGATGTGGCCGGCATCAAGTCGGCCACCGTGCACATCCAGGGCGAGTATGCCTTCGGCTGGCTGCGCACCGAGACCGGCGTCCATCGTCTGGTGCGCAAGAGTCCGTTCGACTCCGGCGGCCGGCGTCACACTTCCTTCGCCTCGGTGTTCCTGTCGCCGGAAGTCGATGATAGCTTCGAGGTCGAGATCAATCCCTCGGACCTGCGCGTCGACACCTATCGCTCCAGTGGCGCCGGTGGCCAGCACGTCAACACCACCGACTCCGCGGTGCGTGTGACCCACGAGCCCACCGGTATCGTAGTGGCCTGCCAGAGCCAGCGCAGCCAGCACGCCAACCGCGACTTCGCCATGAAACAGCTGCGGGCGAAGCTGTGGGAGCTCGAGATGGAAAAGCGCAATGCCGCCAAGCAGGAAGCCGAGGACTCCAAGTCCGATATCGGCTGGGGCAGCCAGATCCGTTCCTATGTGCTGGATGATCAGCGCATCAAGGACCTGCGGACCGGCGTTCAGTCCAGCAGCTGCGAGAAGGTGCTGGACGGCGATCTGGACCAGTACATCATCGCCAGCTTGAAGCAGGGGCTGTGACGCGCCCCGCGAGGCGAGCTGCGAACCCCGGAGCTTGAAGCTTGAAGCTGGAAGCTGGAAGGACACCGCCCCGCAGCTCGCAACTCGCAATCCGAAGCCCGTAGACCACTTAGACAGGTAGCAATATGGCCCACCAGGAGAACTCACAGGCCTCCGCGGCGACCACCGACGAGAATCACCTGATCGCGGAGCGGCGGGCCAAGCTGGCCGAACGCCGTGAACGTGCCGCCGTCGAGGGAGGTAGTGCCTTTCCCAATGACTTCCGGCGTGACAGCCTGGCCGCGGAGCTGCAGGACGAACTGGGCGAGAAGGACAAGGCCGAGCTCGAGTCCCTGGGCCGTCCGGCGGCCGTGGCCGGGCGTATCCTGCGCAAGCGCGGGCCCTTCATCGTCATTCAGGACGTGTCCGGTCAGATCCAGCTGTATGTCGACAAGAAGGGCCTGCCGGCCGAGCTGCTCGAGGACATCAAGGGCTGGGACATCGGCGACATCGTGGCCGGCAGCGGGCCGGTGCACAAGTCCGGCAAGGGCGATCTCTACGTGATGATGGAGCAGGCGCGGCTGTTGACCAAGAGCCTGCGTCCGCTGCCCGACAAGTTCCACGGCCTGACCGACATGGAAGCCCGCTATCGTCAGCGCTATGTCGACCTGATCATGAACCCCGGCTCGCGGGATGTCTTCAAGACCCGCGCCGGTGTGATCAGCGCCATGCGTCGCTTCTTCGAGGATCACGGCTTCATGGAAGTCGAGACGCCGATGCTGCAGCAGATCCCCGGGGGCGCCACGGCACGACCCTTCATCACTCATCACAATGCGCTGGACATGGACATGTACCTGCGCGTCGCCCCGGAGCTCTACCTCAAGCGACTGGTGGTGGGCGGCTTCGAGAAGGTCTTCGAGATCAACCGCAATTTCCGCAACGAAGGGCTGTCCACGCGTCACAACCCCGAGTTCACCATGGTCGAGTACTACCAGGCCTATGCGGACTACCATGACCTGATGGACTTCACCGAGGCCATGCTGCGTCAGGTGACGCGCACGGTGTTGGGCGACTCCCTGGTGATCAATACCGTGAGGGACGCCGAGGGCGAGGTGCTGGAAACCGTCGAATACGATTTCGGCAAGCCCTTCGAGCGTCTCAGCGTCTTCGATGCCATCCTGGCCTATAACGATGACATCAGCGCCGAGTCGCTGGCCGACGCATCCGCCGCCCGCGAGATTGCAAAGCGGCTGGGTATCAAGCTCCAGGAGGGCTGGGGGCTCGGCAAGGTGCAGATCGAGATCTTCGAGGAGACCGTCGAGCATCGTCTGCAGCAGCCGACCTTCATCACCGACTACCCCACCGAGGTCAGCCCGCTGGCGCGTCGCAAGGACAGCAATCCCTTCGTCACCGAGCGCTTCGAGTTCTTCGTCGGTGGCCGCGAACTGGCCAATGGTTTCTCCGAGCTCAATGATGCCGAGGACCAGGCCGAGCGATTTGCCGCTCAGGTGGCCGAGAAGGAGGCCGGCGACGACGAGGCCATGTACTATGATGCCGACTATGTCCGGGCCCTGGAGTACGGCATGCCGCCGACGGCGGGCGAGGGCATCGGCATCGACCGGCTGGTGATGCTGCTCACGGACAGCGCTTCCATCCGTGATGTGTTGCTGTTCCCGGCCATGCGGCCCGAGGGAAGTACTGCTTAAATGCCTGCGCGCGCAAATCGCGGCGTTACGCGAAGCGCTTTGCTCAGCAACCAACCGCTGGCGCGGGGCTGATCCGGTGACAAGCCCTCTCGTAGACCTGCCGACGGATCAGCCCCGAGTGGTCCGCAATTCGGGGCGCTGCGTTGCAGAAATGTTGGTAAGAGGCGCCGCTGGCGCCCATAATGGTCAGCGTTTCGACGTCGAGGAGACCGTGATGAAACTGCTCAACCGCTCCGCCCTGAGTGTCAGACCGACCCAGCATTTCGTGGACTGGATCAATGCACTGGAACCCACCGTCGGGGATGACGATCTGGCCCTGGAGGACGTCGAACGGGAAAGTACCGTTTACCTGATTCCCGAGATGGATACCCCGGAAAATCTCGACGCCTTCGTGCGCGAACGCTACCTCGAGATTCTCGAGACCGAGCTGCGCGCCTGGGAAGAGGATGAACGCCAGTGGCCCGAGACCCTGGACTGGTCGCTCTTCCAGCGTTTCGTGCGTGTCGAGCACAGCTACCTGGCCATCGACCTGGATAACGAGGCCGCGCTGGAGATCGCCGAGGTGGATGACAGCATGCTGCTGGAAACCGACCAGGACTGATTCGGCGCGGCGCTCCACTTCGCTGACGGCCATGCCAGCGGCCGTCAGCGAGGTGTTGTGTGCCCTGCGTGGATCACGCTGAAGCCGGCTCCGTGCCGGTTTTTGCATGTTATGGACCCTGACGCATGAGCCGACTCTTTGCGACGCGCGAAGGCGATGATGGCCTGCCCGGCCCGGAACGCCGGCTGGCGGTGATGGCGCTGATCTGTGGCACGACCATGGCCGTGGTCGATGCCACCATGATCAATCTCGCGCTGCCGTCGATCGCGGCGGGGCTGGAGGTCGCGTCGTCGAGTGCCGTCTGGGTCACCAATATCTTCCAGATCGTCTGCGCCGCCTTCCTGCTGGTCTTTTCGGCACTCAGCGAGATCATCGGCCGGCGTCGACTCTATGTGGCCGGGCTGAGTCTGTTCGTGGTGGCGGCGGCCGGCAGTGCCCTGTCCCGGGATCTCGACATGCTGCTGGGCTTCCGGGCCCTGCAGGGCATGGGGGCGGCAGCTACCCTGTCGATCGGCCCGTCGCTGTATCGCAGCATCTTTCCCTCGCGGCTGCTGGGGAGTGCGCTGGGGCTGAGCTCGCTGGTCGTGGCGACCGGCTATACCGCCGGGCCGGCGATCGGCGGGCTGGTGCTGTCCGTGGCCGACTGGCCCTGGCTGTTCGCCCTGCCGGTGCCCATCGGCGTGGTCGCCGTGGTGCTGGCCTGGCGGGCCCTGCCGCGCGAGGCGGGGCGTCGCGGTGGCTTCGACTGGCCGGGCGCCTGCGGGGCGATGCTCATGCTGGGCGCGCTCTTCCTGGCCCTGGATGGGGTGGGGCATCGGACGCCGGCCTGGCAGACGCTGGGCTGGCTGGCGCTTAGCCTGGTCGTCGGCGGCGGTTTCCTGTGGCGCCAGCATCGGGCGCCATTCCCGTTGTTGCCGTTGACGCTGTTCCGCCAGCCGCGTTTCAGTCTGGCCGTGGCGTCGCAGGGGCTGGCGTTCGTCGGCCAGGGGCTGGCCTTCGTGGCCCTGTCGTTTCTCTATCAGCAGGGCATGGGGTTCTCGCCGCTGGAAACCGCCTTCCTGTTTACCCCCTGGCCGTTGATGATCATGCTGGCCGGCCCGCTGGCGGGGCGTCTCGCCGACCGACTCAACCCCAGCCTGATCGCCTGCCTGGGCCTGGTGGTGCTGATCGCGGGCATGCTGGCGCTGGGCGGCCTGGGCGCGCAGGCCGGCATACTCGACTGCCTGTGGCGCACCGCCCTCTGTGGCCTGGGCTTCGGTCTCTTTCAGCCACCCAACAATCGCGAGTTGATGACCAGCGTGCCGGCCGAGCGCAGCGCCAATGCATCGGGCGTGATGAGCACCACGCGCACCGTCGGGCAGGCCATGGGCGTGGCGATGGTCGGGGCCTGCCTGTCGGCGGGGGCGCCGGTGCAGTGGGCGCTGTGGGGCGGTGCGGCGGCCGGCGGACTG
Source organism: Halomonas sabkhae (assembly GCF_030409265.1). Taxonomy (NCBI): domain Bacteria; kingdom Pseudomonadati; phylum Pseudomonadota; class Gammaproteobacteria; order Oceanospirillales; family Halomonadaceae; genus Halomonas; species Halomonas sabkhae. Next base: position 37,852 of record NZ_JAUFPM010000005.1, on the reverse strand, counting down.
GCCCTGTTGACGAGCCTGGCACGTGTCTCGCGCGCGGAAGACGCGATGCGCGCACGTCGTCGCGGCGCTTCTGAAAGCGTACAATGAAGATTCGGATTGTGTATTCACCACTCATCATCGGGGAGCCGACATGAGCACCCAGTCGACCATCGAGGAGAAGCTCCAGGCCCTCGAACCCACCTTCCTGACGGTGGAGAACGAGAGCCATCGACACAATGTGCCGGCCAATGCCGAGACCCACTTCAAGGTCACCCTGGTGTCGTCGCGTTTCGAAGGCCTGATGCCGGTCAAGCGCCATCAGCAGATCTATGCGCTGCTGGCCGATGAGCTGGCCGGCCCGGTACACGCCCTGGCACTGCACCCCTATACGCCTCAGGAATGGCAGGCGCGGGGCGAGTCGCGACCGAACTCGCCGGATTGCCGCGGCGGAGACGGTTCGTGACCAGCGAGCCACATCGGCTGCAATACCTGGAGGCCATGGGGCTCACGGCCTGGGCGGCACGCTATCGGCTGCCCAATGCGCTGGAAACGCCGTCCTGTGAATGGGAGTCGCCAGCCCCGGAGCCCGCCACTGCCCCCAGTGAGCGTCTGCATGCCCTGCTGGGGGATGCCGGTGAAGCCAGCGCGTCGTCCTCCGAGCCGCAGGAAAGTGCCGTGCGGCCGCCGAGCGGGCCGCGCAAGGCGCGTGCCCTGCTGGGCGACCTGATGCCGGGCGAGTCGTCGTCGGACAGCGCGCCGGCGACGCCGGCGCCTGCGGCCTCGTCCGGCCCTGCGACGGAGCAGGCGACGCCCGCGTCAGCCAGCGAAACGTCCAACGAGGCCCTGCGCTTCACCTGGCAGGTAAGCTGCCTGGAGGGGCGCTGGTTGCTGGTCCTGCCGCGGGATCGGGGGCCCAGTGATACCGAGTACCGCTTGCTGGGCAACCTGATGCGTTCGGTCGGGGTGGTGCCCAGCCAGGCGCCGACCTTCGAGAGCTTTCGCTGGCCCCAGCTCGAGGGCCTGACGGTGGAGTCGCCGCTGGAGGAGGCTCAGGATGGGCTGCGCGCCTTCCTGAGCGGGCGTCGCCAGCGCGGCTGGCAGCCGGAACGCCTGCTGGTCTTCGGCGAGGCCGCGCTCACGGAACGCCTGTTGCAGCTGGCCGACGGCCACAGCGCGCTGTTGTCGTTGCCGGTCTGGCAGGGGCCGGACCTGCAGACGCTCGCCGCGAGTGCTGATGCCAAGCGGGCCTTGTGGCCGCGTCTCGCCGATTGGCCACGCCTGTGGAGCGGGGGCGATGACGACGCCTGAGGCGCGGGTGCTGGACGCCGATGCACTGGCCGACGTGGTCGAGCTGGAGCGGGTCTCGCAGCGCTTCCCGCTGGAGGCGCCCCGGCTGAAATCGGCCCTGGCGGATAACAACGAACACTTGCTGGGCATCTACCGCAACGGGCGGCTGATCGCTTATGCGCATGTATCGCGACTGCCCTTCGATGCCGAGCTGCAGTCGCTCCTGGTGGCCCCACGGGCGCGCCGGGAGGGCCTGGCGGCGACGCTCATGCAGGCCGTGGAGGCTCGGGCGAGGGGCTGGAACAGCGAGCGCCTGCTGCTGGAAGTCAGGGCCGGCAACGAGGCGGCAATACGGCTTTATCGCCGCTGGGGATTCGGCGAGGACGGGCGCCGCCGCGACTATTATCCATCGCTTGACGGCGCCGGGCGGGAGGATGCCCTCCTGATGTCACGCAGGCTGCAGCAGGCGTGACGGGGTTCAGCCTTGCTGGTGGGCCGGCTGTTCCGACTCGGAGGATGCTTGTGCGGAAGACGAGCCGGTGTCGACGTCGTCGAACTTGCCGAGCAGCGCGGACAAGCGACGCTCCCATTCCTCGCGTTCCTGCTTGAGGCGGGTGTTTTCCTCGCGCAGCTCCTCGGCTTCCATTTTCATCAACTCCAGTGCCTCGACGGCGCTGGAGACCTTCTGTTCGAGCTGGTTGAAGAGTTCGTTGCTCATCCGTTTCTCCTGGTGATGTCTAGCTGAGTCGGGCTCGGCCCGTTGAGCGCGTCCTGCAATCGGCAGCGTAACGCCGCCGGCGGGGCTCAGCAAGCGTCTTTATCGCCGCAATCGCGGTGGTCGGGCTGGCGTCGATAGAGTCGCCCCGTGCCTTCTCCCGCGCGAACTTCGCGGTGCAGTGTCCAGTTGTCGGGCACCCGTGGCTCGAGCGTCGTTTCGGTTTCCACATAGATGCTCGCCTCTTCGCTCAGCCAGCCCTGCTCCAGGGCGGCACAGCAGGGTGCGGCGAGGCCCTGATGGAAGGGCGGATCGACAAACACCAGCGAATAGGCGACCGGCTCGCCCTCGAGAAAGCGGCGGGCGTCGCGCTTGACCACCTCGGCCCGGGCGATGCCCAGGCTGGCCAGGTTGTCGCTCAGGGCGCGGCTGGCACGGGCGTCGAGCTCGACCAGGGTCGCGTCACCGGCGCCGCGTGACAGGGCTTCCAGGCCCAGGGCGCCGCTGCCGGCGAAGAGATCCAGCACGCGACGGCCGGCGAGTGTCGGCCCCAGCCAGTTGAACAGGGTTTCGCGCACCCGGTCGGGCGTGGGGCGCAGCCCGGGCAGGTCGAGGACCGGCAGCTGGCGGCGGCGGTATTCGCCGCCGATGATGCGCAGCTTGCCCTGAGGCTGGCCGGCCGGGCGGCCACGCGCGGCAGGTGGCGTGCGTCGGGAACGTCGTCGAGTCATGTGCGCGATTGTAGCGGGCCCTGTGTCCACAGTCATGATGCGCGATGGTAGGATGTGGGCATTCGTTCACCCGCGAGGCTGAATCCCCCCATGTTCGGTTTTTTCAAGCGCAAGAAGAAGCAGCAGGATCAGGCGGTCGAGACGCCTGAGCAGGAGGTCGAGCGCGACGAGTCAGCGCCGGCCGAAGAGCAGCCCGCCGCGGCGGAGCCCGAGTCGCCCCGGGAGGCCGAGGCGCAGACGCCGCCGGACGTCGAGTCTCGCCGCGAGCCGCAGACTGCCGAGCCCCTTTCCGAAGTCGAACCGGCGCCGGTGCCGGAAGGCGAGCCCGAGCCGGAGCCGATTCCCGAGCCCGAGCCGACGCCTGAACCGGAGCCGGCCCCCGAGCCCGAGCCGGCCCCCGAGCCCGAACCGGTCCCCGAGCCCGAACCGGTCCCCGAGCCCGAACCGACACCCGAGCCCGAACCGACACCCGAGCCCGAACCGACACCTGAACCGGCGCCTGAGCCGGAACCGGACCCCGCCGCCGTGGCGCCCAGGGACAAGCCGCGCAGCGAGAAGAAGGGCTGGTTTGCCCGCATCAAGCAGGGGCTGGGCAAGACCCGAGCCAATCTGGCCGATGGCCTCGCCGGTCTCTTCATGGGCCGCAAGCAGATCGACGATGACCTCATGGAGGAGATCGAGACCCAGCTGCTGATGGCGGACGTGGGCATCGAGGCCACCACCGAGATCATCGAGCGGCTGACCGAGCGCGTGTCGCGCAAGGAGCTCAAGGATCCCCAGGCCCTTTATCAGGCGCTGCAGGATGAGTTGACCGGCCTGCTGGAGGGCGTGACTCAGCCGCTGGAGCTTCCGCCCAAGGGGCAGGGGCCCTTTGTCATCCTGGTGGTCGGCGTCAACGGGGTGGGCAAGACCACCACCATCGGCAAGCTGACCCAACGCTTCCAGCGCGAGGGGCGCAGCGTGATGCTGGCCGCCGGCGATACGTTCCGGGCGGCGGCCGTCGAGCAGCTCCAGATCTGGGGCGAGCGCAACCATGTGCCGGTGGTCGCGCAGCACACCGGGGCCGACAGCGCCTCGGTGGTCTACGATGCCCTGGCGGCTGCGCAGGCGCGTGGCACCGATGTCCTGATCGCCGATACCGCCGGGCGCCTGCACAACAAGTCGCACCTGATGGAAGAGCTGAAGAAGGTGCGTCGGGTGCTGGGCAAGCTCGATGCCGAGGCACCCCATGAGGTGATGCTGGTGCTCGATGCCGGCACCGGGCAGAACGCGCTGTCCCAGGCCTCGACCTTCAACGAGGCGGTGCCGGTCACCGGTATCACCCTGACCAAGCTGGATGGTACCGCCAAGGGCGGAATCATCTTCGCCCTGGCGCAGCAGCTGGGGACGCCGATTCGTTTCATCGGGGTCGGCGAGACCCTCGACGATCTGCGGCCCTTCGCCGCTCGTGAGTTCGTGGATGCCCTCTTCGACAAGGGCGACCCCGCCGAATGATCACCTTCGAGCATGTCGGCAAGCGCTATGGAGGGCGCTTCGAGGCACTGGCCCACCTCAACTTCCGGGTCGAGCGTGGCGAGATGGCCTTTTTGACCGGACATTCCGGGGCGGGCAAGAGCTCTCTGCTGCGCCTGATCATGCGCCTGGAGCGGCCCAGCCGCGGGCGCATCCTGGTGGCCGGTCACGACATCGACCAGCTCCACTCGACGCAGGTGCCGTTCTACCGGCGCCAGATCGGCGTGGTCTTTCAGGATCACCAGCTGCTGTTCGATCGCTCGATCTATCACAATGTCGCCCTGCCACTGGAGATCCAGGGCATGGAGCCCCGCGAGGCGGCGCGTCGGGTGCGCGCTGCCCTCGACAAGGTCGGCCTGCTGCATCGCGAAAAGGCGCTGCCGGTGGAGCTGTCGGGCGGTGAGCAGCAGCGCGTGGGCATCGCCCGCGCCGTGGTCAACAAGCCGGCCCTGCTGCTGGCCGATGAGCCCACCGGTAACCTCGACCCTCAGTTGTCCGCCGATATCATGTCGCTGTTCGAGGACTTCAATCGAATCGGCACCACGGTCATGGTCGCCAGTCACGACCTGGCGCTGATCGCCAGGCTGCGGCACCGTACCCTGCGCTTGCATGATGGCCGCCTGGTCGGCGACGAGGAGGCAGAATGAGTCGGCAGTCACAGGACACTCCGCAGCGGGGGGCGCGCACCCAGCGAGCCGGTGCCGGGGGGCGCTGGCGCAGCTGGGGCCGTCACCACCGTGCCATGGCGCTGGATAGTGTGCGGCGCCTGTTGCGCTACCCGGTGGGCAGCCTGCTGACCATGCTGGCGATTGCCATTGCCCTGGTGCTGCCCGCGGCGCTGTGGTTGACGCTGGACAGCGCGCGGCTGCTCGATGCCGAGCTGGAGGAGAGTGCGACCCTGACGGCCTATCTCGAGACCCGGGTCGATGCCGCCGAGGCCGGCCGTATCGAGGAGGCGCTGGCGGCGCAGCAGGGCGTGGACAAGACGCGCCTGATCACGGCCGAGGACGGCATGGCCGAGTTTCAGGAATCGCTGGGCCTCGAGGACGCCCTGGCGCGCCTGCCGGGCAATCCATTGCCGGCGAGTGTCGTGATTTCACCGTCAGACCCGGCGCCGCAGGCAGTGCGTCGGCTGGCCGAGCGCCTCGGCGACGTCAGCGGGGTCGAGGAAGTGCGTCTCGACCTGGCCTGGCTGGAGCGATTGCGCCATCTTGCCGAGCTGGGGCAGCGCGTGACCCTGGCGCTGGGCGTACTCTTCGGTCTGGGGGTGCTGCTGGTAGTCGGCAACACCATCCGCCTGGCCGTGGAGAATCGCCGCAAGGAAATCGAGGTGGTGACCCTGATCGGCGCCACTCACCAGTTCGTGCGGCGTCCCTTCCTGTACAGCGGCGCCTGGTACGGCCTGGGCGGCGGCATCCTGGCCTGGGGCCTGCTGGCGCTGGGCGGTGACTGGCTCTCCGGGCCGGTCGCCTCGCTGGCCGCCAGCTATGGGGCCAGCTTCGTGCTGCCGACACTGGGAGTCGGGGGGTCGGCAACACTTCTCGCATGTAGTACACTGTTGGGCTGGCTGGGTGCCTGGATTGCCGTCAGTCGCCATCTGGCGCAGATCCGCCCCCGCTGATGTCATGCGTCACCGGTTTGCAACCAGGGACCAAGTGACAAATTTATCGTTAGCCGGAACCGAATCGGTCTTGTGTCGTCCAAGGCAGCAATTACCGATTCCACACATGGGTTTCGAGGAGACAATCTGCACATGAGCACCAGTCTTCTGCCGGTGGGGCACCTGTCACCGGGTCATGACCTCAATGGTTACATACAGGCGGTGAACGGGATTCCCATGCTCACCGTCGATGAAGAACGCGATCTGGCCTATCGCCTGCATGACGAGGGCGACCTCGAGGCGGCGCGGCGTCTGGTCATGTCACACCTGCGTTTCGTCGTGCACATCGCGCGCAGCTATTCCGGCTATGGTCTGGCTCAGGCCGATCTGATCCAGGAGGGCAACGTCGGCCTGATGAAGGCGGTCAAGCGCTTCGACCCCTACCAGGGCGTGCGGCTGGTGTCCTTTGCCGTGCACTGGATCAAGGCCGAGATCCACGAGTTCGTGCTGCGCAACTGGCGAATCGTCAAGGTGGCGACCACCAAGGCCCAGCGCAAGCTGTTCTTCAATCTGCGCGGCGCCAAGAAACGCCTGGCCTGGCTGAACACCAATGAGGTGGATGCCATCGCCAAGGACCTCGACGTCAAGCCCGAGGTGGTGCGCGAGATGGAAGGCCGCCTGTCGGCCCATGATGCCGGCTTCGATGCGCCGCCGGGCGGCGAGGATGAAGACTCCGCCTACCAGGCGCCGGCGCAGTTTTTGGATGACGCTTCTCAGGATCCGGCCACGCAGCTGGAGGACAGCGACTGGGAAGAAGACTCCACGCAGCGCCTGCGGGTTGCCCTGTCACAGTTGGATGAGCGGTCGCGGGACATTCTCCAGCGCCGCTGGCTGAGCGACAGCAAGTCGACCCTGCATGACCTGGCCGATGTCTACGGCGTTTCCGCCGAGCGTATTCGTCAGCTCGAGAAGAACGCCATGAAGAAGGTGCGTCAGCAAATCGGGGACGCCCTGGTGGCCTGATCACGCCCTGCGGGTGAGCGCTGACCACAGACACGAATGCCCCGGCCTGACGGCCGGGGCATTTGCGTTTCAGGGCTGGCAAGGGGGCATCAGGCGGATGGCGACGGGTCACGCAGCAGCTGGCCGGCGAGCGATTGCCACTGGTCGTCCCAGTGCAGCCTTGGCCGATGCTTGAAGTCGGAGCGCACGTATTGCGAGATGCGACCCTCGACCACGGCGACCAGCAGGTTGGCGGCCGCCGCTACCGGCAGGGCCGGGCGGCGTTGCTCGTGGATCTCGGCCTCGCGCAGGATCTGCTTGAGCTGGGTTTCCAGGCGCTCGAATAGCTGATGGATGCGCTGGCGCAGTCGCGGCGTCTCGCCGGTCAGGGCGTCGCCGCCCAGCACGCGTGACAGCCCCGGGTTCTTCTCGGCGAAGGCCAGCACCAGGGTCAGCACCTGCCCGCAGCGCGGAATCGCTTCCTGCACCTCGTCGAGAATGCGCGTGATGCGCTCGAACAGCGTCTGCTCGATGAACTCGATGAGCCCCTCGAACATGCGTGCCTTGCTCGGGAAGTGGCGGTACAGCGCGGCTTCCGAGAGGCCCACCTGGCGTGCCAGGGCGGCCGTGGTGATGCGCTTGCCGCTGTCTTCCTCGAGCATCAGCGCCAATCCCTGCAGGATATGATCGCGTCGGCTGGAAGCGGTTGCTTGCTGCGTCATGGTCTTTGTGTTGTCGCCTTGCCGGGAAGTGAAAGCGCGTTTCAAGTGCGCAAGGTGAGTGGGCGCCGGGAACACACCGGCGCGAGGGTCATCCGCCAGGGATGGCGGATGTAGCGCCCAGGGAGGGGTTTACAGCGCCCTCGCGAAGGTGTGGTGCCGGGAAAGCCCACGTGATTCAGTCTGCAGGCGTGTCAGCGGGCACGCCACTGGTGCTTGCAGCATCGGTGATCAGGGTGCCGACACCGGCATTGGTGAAGATCTCCAGCAGGGTGGCGTGGGCGACCCGGCCGTCGACGATGTGGGCACTGGCCACGCCCCCCTTCACGGCATCCAGGGCGCAGCGGATCTTGGGCAGCATGCCGCCATGGATGGTGCCGTCGGCGATCATGGCGTCGACCTGGGCGGTGCTCAGGCCGGTCATCACCTCGCCCTCGGTATTCATCAGGCCGGCCACATTGGTCAGCAGCATCAGCTTCTCGGCATCCAGCGCCTCGGCGACCTTGCCGGCCACCAGGTCGGCATTGATGTTGTAGCTGCGGCCGCTTTCATCCACGCCGATGGGTGCGATCACCGGGATGAAGTCGCGGGCGGCGAGCATCTCGATGAGGTCGGTGGAGATGCTTTCGACCTCGCCGACATGACCGATATCGATGATCTCCGAGGCGGCCATGTCGGGCGTCTGCTGTTCGACCTGAAGCTGGCGGGCGCGAATCTGGCCGCCGTCCTTGCCGGTCAGGCCGATGGCCTTGCCGCCGCACTGGTTGATGAGATTGACGATGCCCTTGTTGACCAGCCCGCCCAGCACCATCTCGACCACGTCCATGGTCTCCGCATCGGTGATGCGCATGCCATTGACGAAGCGTGACTCGATGTTGAGCTTGCCGAGCAGTTCGCCGATCTGCGGCCCGCCGCCATGCACGACCACCGGATTGATGCCGACTTCCTTCATCAGCACGATATCGCGGGCGAAGGAGTCGATCAGCGGGTCCTCGGTCATGGCGTTGCCGCCGTACTTGACCACCACCGTCTTGCCGGAAAAGCGCTGAATGTAGGGAAGTGCTTCGGACAGCACTTCCACGACCTGGCGTGGGTCACGCGTGGTGTCGTTCATGTCGAATCCCTGTGTGTCTGCAGCCGGGCTCAGAGGTTGATGTCGAGTGACGGTGCTACCTGTTGCAGGGCATCGGCGAAGCGCGCGCGAATGCGTGCCAGGGCCTCGTCACTCTTGCCCTCGAAGCGCAGTACCAGCACCGGGGTGGTGTTGGACGCGCGGCACAGTCCCCAGCCGTCCGGGTAGTCGACGCGGATGCCGTCGAGGGTCGTCTTCACGCCGTCATCGCCGAAGTCGCCATCCCGGGCCAGGCGCTCGACCAGGTCGAACTTGGTCGCGTCGGTCACCGTGACATTGATCTCGGGGGTGCCGATGTCCTGGGGATAGCGATCGAAGAAGGCATCGGCGTCGGCGTCCTGCCGCGACAGGACTTCCAGCAGGCGAGCAGCGCCATAGAGGCCGTCGTCGAAGCCGTACCAGCGCTCCTTGAAGAAGATGTGACCACTCATCTCGCCGGCCAGCAGCGCGCCGGTTTCCTTCATGCGTCCCTTGATCAGGGAGTGGCCGGTGCGCCACATCTCCGGTGTGCCGCCGGCCTTCTCGATCACCTGGGCCAGGTTGCCGGTGCACTTGACGTCGAAGATCACGCGGGCGCCGGGGTTGCGCTCGAGCATGTCCTCGGCGAAGGCCATCATCAGGTGGTCGGGATAGATCAGCTTGCCGGCAGGCGTGATCACGCCCAGGCGGTCGCCGTCGCCGTCGAAGGCCAGGCCGATGTCGGCGCCGCTGGACTGCACTTCGGCGATCAGGTCCTTGAGGTTTTCCGGCTTGCCGGGGTCGGGGTGGTGGTTGGGGAAGGTGCCGTCGATCTCGGCGAACAGCGGGATGGTCTCGGCACCCAGGCGTTCGACGAGTTTCGGGCCCAGCTCGCCGGCCACGCCGTTGCCGCAGTCGACCACGGCCTTGAGCGGGCGTGCCAGGGAGACATCGCCGAGGATGCGTTCCAGATAGGCATCGCGCAGGTCCTGCTCGCTGACCTCGCCGGCGCCCTCGGTCAGGTCGCCTTCCTGCAGGCGCCGATGCAGATCGGTGATGGTCTCGCCGGAAAGCGTCTCGCCGCCCAGCACGATCTTGAAGCCGTTGTAGTCGGGCGGGTTGTGGCTGCCCGTCACCATGACGCCCGAGGTGGTGCCTTCCACGACATGGGTGGCGAAATACAGCACCGGCGTCGGCACCATGCCGATATCGATCACGTCGCAGCCCGCCGCGGTCAGGCCGCGGGTCAGGGCCTCCAGCATGCGCGGGCCGGAAAGGCGGCCGTCACGCGCCACGATGACGCTTTCCTCTCCCTTGGCACGGGCGGCACTGCCGATGGCGCGGCCGATGCCTTCGACGCCGGGCTCGGTAAGGGTGTCGCCGACCACGCCGCGAATGTCATAGGCGCGGAAGATCGAGGCGGGGGCATGGGGTGCGTTGTCGGTGGTCATGTTGTCGGTCCTTGAGCGTCGGGAAGATATTGAGCGTGGCATGCCGTCACTGGCGGCCGGAGCTGCCGAAGCCGCCCGGGCCGCGCAGGCTGCTGTCGAAGTCGTCGACGACCTCGAGCTCGGCCTGAATGACCGGCACCAGCACATACTGGGCCAGGCGTTCGAAGGGCTCCAGGGTGAAACTCGTGCTGCCACGGTTCCAGGTCGAGATCATCAGCTCGCCCTGGTAGTCGGAGTCGATCAGTCCGACCAGATTGCCGAGCACGATGCCGTGCTTGTGGCCGAGCCCGGAGCGCGGCAGCACCATGCCGGCCAGTTGCGGGTCGGCGATGTGGATGGCCAGGCCGGTGCCGATCAGCTCGCAGTCGCCCGGCTCGAGGGTCAGGGGCGCATCGAGCAGGGCCCGCAGGTCCATGCCGGCGGAGCCGGTGGTGGCGTAGTCGGGCAGATAGTCGCGCATGCGCTCGTCGAGCAGCTTGACGGCGAGGCGAGGGCGATCACTCTTGGTCGGCATGGTGGGGCTTCCGCTGTCGTTCATTCAGGTGTTGTCGGGGTCAGGCAGGTCAGTGCCTGTCGCAGGATGGCCTCGGCCAGGTCCGCCTTGGGCTGCGGCGGCAGGTGGCGCTGGTCGACCTCGTCGCCGTGCTGCCACAGCAGCAGGGCGGCGTTGTTCTCGGACCCGAAGCCGAGGCCGGGCTGTGACACATCGTTGGCGGCCACCATGTCGAGTCGCTTGCGTGCCAGCTTGTCGCGGGCGTAGCGCTCGACGTCTTGTGTCTCGGCGGCGAAGCCGATGATGAAGGGCCGGTCGGCTCGGGCGGCGATGGTGGCGATGATATCCGGGTTTCTGACCAGCCGCAGCGTCATGCCGGCGTCGTCATCGCCTTTCTTGAGCTTGTGCTCCGCGGCGCTTGCGGCGCGGTAATCGGCCACGGCGGCACAGCCGATGAAGATATCCGCCCCGTCTGCATGCGCTTCGGCGGCGGCCAGCATCTCGCTGGCGCTTTCGACATCCACCCGGGTGGCGCCTGCCGGGGTGGCCAGCGCGACCGGGCCGCTGATCAGCGTCACCTCGGCCCCCAGGGCCACGCCGGCGGCGGCCAGGGCATAGCCCATCCTGCCGGAGCTGTGATTGGAGAGGTAGCGCACCGGGTCGATGGCCTCGCGGGTGGGACCGGCGGTGATGACCAGCCGCAGGCCGCGGGCCGGTTGCTCGCGCGGGCTGAGCAGCCGCTCCGCCAATGCCTCGGGCTCGAGCATGCGGCCGGCACCCACATCGCCGCAGGCCTGGTCGCCATGCCCCGGGCCCAGCAGTGTCCAGCCGTCTTCGGCGAGCCGGCGGGCGTTGCGGGCGGTGGCCGGGTGCGCCCACATGGCCTGGTTCATGGCCGGCGCCAGAAACTTCTCGGCGCGACTGGCCAGGCACAGGGTGGTGAGCAGGTCATCGGCCATGCCATGGGCCAGGCGTGCCATCAGGTCGGCCGTGGCCGGCGCGATGATGATGCAATCGGCCCAGCGCGCCAGTTCGATATGGCCCATGCCGGCCTCGGCCTCCGGGTCGAGCAGCGAAGTGCGCACGCTCTCGCCGGTCAGCGCCTGAAGCGTCAGGGGCGTGATGAAGGCCTGGGCACCCTCGGTCATGACCACGCGCACTTCACAGCCGGCCTGCTTGAGCAGGCGTGCCAGCTGGGCGCTCTTGTAGGCGGCGATGCCGGCGCTGATCCCGAGCAGGATGCGCCTTGCGGGTAGTGCAGACATGCTGTTGTCCAGGCGATAAATCCGTTGCCCAGCTTACCACTCGCAGCCGGGCTTGCGTAGCCGCCCGCTCGCCGGCCATGGCGACTACACTGAGCAGCGAGAGAGGAGTCGGCGTCGCCTGAGGCGTACAGCAGCGGCGCTGTCAGGGGCGGCAGGAGCACGCGGGCATGACCCGGCAAGGACGACGGGGATCGTCCGGGAGGCAAGGATGTCGATTCGTGACTGGCCCGAGGGCGAACGCCCCCGGGAGAAACTCCTGGCGCTCGGCACCGAGGCGCTATCGGATGCCGAGCTGCTGGCCATTTTTCTGCGCGTCGGGGTCAGCGGGCGCTCGGCGGTGGATCTGTCGCGGGACGTACTCTCGTCCTTCGGTGGTCTGCGACCGCTGCTGGAAGCCGACGAGACGGCCTTCTGCACCGAGCGTGGTCTGGGGCAGGCCAAGTATGTACAGCTCCAGGCGGTGCTGGAACTGGCGCGGCGCCATCTGGCCAGCCGCCTCGATCGCGAGGGTGCGCTGACCTCGCCGGGGCTGGTACGCGACTACCTGATGTCGCGACTCCGTCACCTCGGTCACGAGGAATTTGCCGCCCTCTTTCTCGACAGCCAGCACCGGGTGATCCGCTACGAGTCGCTGTTTCGCGGCACGCTGGACAGCGCCTCCGTGTATCCCCGCGAGGTGGCGCGCCGAGCCCTGGAGCTCGGTGCCGGGGCGGTGATCTTTGCCCACAACCATCCTTCCGGGGTTGCCGAGCCCAGTCAGTCCGACGAGCGCATTACCGAGCGGCTGCGTCAGGCGCTGGCGCTGTTCGAGGTGCGGGTGCTGGATCATTTCGTGGTCGGCGACGGAGAAGTGGTGTCTTTTGCCGAGCGAGGCCTGTTATAATCTCGTTTCTCGCTTGTCTGGCCCGGCCACCTCTGGTATAAAGTGCAGCCTTTGAATTCCCTTGGGTCAAATGACACGGGTCGTCCCGGTTTGCCCGACAGGTTTTGAACACTCAGGTTATATCCTGGCCAAGCGGTTGGAGGCTCTCATGTCCAAAGTATGTCAGGTTACCGGCAAGCGCCCGGTGACTGGTCACAACGTATCTCACTCTCAGCGCAGAACGCCGCGTCGTTTTGTACCGAACCTGCACACCCATCGTTTCTGGGTGGAATCCGAGAAGCGTTTCGTCAAGCTGCGCGTTTCCACCAAGGGGCTGCGCACCATCGACAAGAAGGGTATCGAAGCGGTACTGAGCGATATTCGCAAGCGCGGCGAGACGGTCTGAGACCGATCCTGCCCGCACAGCCAGCGCTCGATTGATTAGGGAGAAACGAAATGCGTGACAAGATCAGAATGGTGTCCAGCGCCGGAACCGGCCACTTCTACACCACCGACAAGAACAAGCGGAACACGCCGGACAAGCTGGAAATGAAAAAGTTTGACCCGGTGGTTCGCAAGCGTGTCACCTACAAGGAAGCCAAGATCAAGTGATCGGCTGGCCGGTACGCCCGGCATCTGCCCCGTCGGTCCCGCCCGTCTCAGCCCTTCGTTGATGGGTTGATGCGGCTTCGGTCGACCGCACGCGGCTTCCTTCCGCAGGCGAGAGCCTGTCCGCGAGAACCCGGCCCGATGGTCGGGTTCTCGCGTTTGTCATGTCGCCCCGCTGCAGGACCCTGTCATGCCCGAGCTTCCCGAGGTGGAAACGACCCGACGCGGTATCGCGCCGCATGTCGAAGGGCGCGAGATTCGCGAAGTCATCGTGCGTCAGGCGCGCCTGCGCCATGCGGTGCCCGATGACCTGGCCGAGCGTCTGGTCGGGGCCTGCATGGGGCCGCTGGGGCGACGGGCCAAGTATCTGTTGATGCCGGTCGACGGTGGTGCGGGCGGCACCCTGCTGTGCCACCTCGGCATGTCCGGAAGCCTGCGCATGGCGCGCCTGGGCGAGCTGCCCAGGAAGCACGACCATGTCGACCTGGTACTCGATGACGGTGCCATCCTGCGCTATCACGACCCGCGGCGCTTCGGTTTCATCGACTGGCTGGATGGCTCGGTCGAGCAGGACCGGCGCCTGGCGAAGCTCGGCCCGGAGCCGTTGTCGCCGGATTTCGATGGCCAGCGGCTCTACCGCTGTTCGCGCCGGCGGCGCCTCGCCGTCAAGCCATTCCTGATGGATAATGGCGTGGTGGTGGGGGTCGGCAATATCTACGCCGCCGAGGCCCTGTTCCTGGCCGGTATCGATCCGCGCCGCGAGGCGGGGCGCATTTCCCGCCAACGTTATCTGCGGCTGGCCGAGGCGATCCGCGAGGTGTTGGGCGCTGCCATTCATCAGGGCGGTACCACCCTGAGAGACTTCGTCGGCGGCACCGGCGAGCCCGGCTATTTCGCCCAGCGGCTCAATGTCTACGGCCGCGATGGCCAGCCATGCCGGCGCTGTGGCGCCGAGTTGCGCCTGGTGACCCTGGGCCAGCGCGCCAGTGTCTATTGTGCGGCCTGCCAGCGCTGACTGCCCCGACGCGCGCTGCTCCCTTTTACTTTCAAGCACGAGATTTTCGATGACCGCCCTACGCTCCCTGCGCCTCAAGAAGAACGCCGACCGCCGCCTCAAGGCGGGTCACCTCTGGTTGTATTCCAACGAGATCGATACCAAGACCACGCCGCTCAAGGATTTCGCCGCCGGCGAGCAGGCGGTGGTGGAAGCCGCCAACGGCAAGGCGATGGGGGTGGCCTATGTCAACGCCCATTCGCTGATCTGCGCGCGCATGGTGTCGCGTGATGCCGGCATGCAGCTCGACCGTTCGCTGCTGGTGCATCGCCTGAATCAGGCGCTGTCGCTGCGTCAGCGCCTCTTCGCCAGGCCCTTCTATCGCCTGGTGCACGGCGAAGGCGACCTGCTGCCGGGGCTGGTCATCGACCGCTTCGACGATGTGCTGGTGGTGCAGCTCAATACCGCCGGCATGGAAGCCCTGCGCGAGCCGTTACTGGATGCGCTGGACAAGGTGATGTCACCGCGCGCCATCGTGCTGCGCCACGATACCAGTGGGCGCCGCATGGAAGGGCTCGAGGGCGGCGTCGAGGTGCTGGGCGACGAGCCGCCCGAGCGCATCGAGCTCGAGGAAAATGGGGTGCGCTTCGTCGCGCCGCTGCTGGACGGTCAGAAGACCGGCTGGTTCTATGACCACCGGCCCAATCGGGCCTGGCTCAATGCCCAGGTGGAAGGCAAGCGCGTCCTCGACCTGTTCAGTTATGTCGGCGGCTGGGGCGTCCAGGCCGCCGCCCATGGCGCCAGCGAGGTGCTGTGTGTCGACTCCAGTGAGCGCGCCCTGCAGGGCGTCGAGGAAAACGCCGGGTTGAACGGACTCGAGGAGCGGGTTGCCGTGGGCGAGGGCGATGCCTTCGAAGCCCTGGCGGCGCTCAAGGCCGATGACGAGCGCTTCGATGTGGTCATTCTCGACCCGCCGGCCTTCATCAAGAAGCGCAAGGACATGGCCAGCGGCGAGCGTGCCTACAGCCGCCTCAACCGCGAGGCGATGCGGCTGCTGGGGCGCGATGGGCTCCTGGTCTCGGCGTCCTGTTCCATGCATCTGGGCATGGATCGTCTCACCGATGTGGTACGCGGTGCGGCGCGTCATCAGGACCGCCATGCCCAGGTGATCTACCAGGGGCATCAGGGCGCGGATCATCCGGTGCATCCGGCGATTGCCGAAACCTCCTATCTCAAGGCGTTGGGGGTGCGGGTCTTCCGCGACTGAGCCCGAACAGGGTGTCTGCGGGCGCCTGCTGTGTAGATAGAGCTGACGCCCGCCGATGTGTCAGGCAGTGTCACGGAGCGGTCATGAGGAGGAGCGTATCGTGAGTGAGTTCGACTTCGTTCGTGTCTTCGCGCACTCCAATCCGCTGCTGGTCAGTCATGTCGCCAACCTGCTCGAGTCGGCCGGCATTCCGGTCGAGCGGCGCAACATGACGCTGGGCGGCGCGTCCGGAGAACTGCCGCCCATGGAGTGCGAGCCCGAGGTATGGGTGGCGCCGCATAATCAGGCGGGTGCCGAAGCGCTGATTGCCGAGGCCCGCCAGGATGCATTGCGGCCCGACTGGGTCTGCCCGGGGTGCGGCGAATGGCTCGAGGGCGTGTTCGATCGCTGCTGGAATTGCGGCAGCGACTGCCCCTGACCACTGCCCTGGCGTACCATCTGCCCCCACCAACCTTTTGTCATGCCGGAAGGAAGCGCCATGTCCTGGGACCTGCCTGCGCCATTCGTGCTGGATCTCGAGGTCGAAGACTCGAGCATCGACCACTATGGCCACGTCAACAATGCCGAGTATCTGCGCTGGGTCGAGCGCATCAGCTGGGCGCATTCCGAGCATCTCGGCCTGAGTCTCGCGCATTATCGTCAGCTGGATCGGGCCATGGTCGTGCACCGGCACGAGCTCGACTATCTGTCACCGGCGTTTGCGGGGGATACGCTGCAGCTGGCGACCTGGATCGTCGCCTGTGATGACCGCCTGACGCTGACCCGGCGCTTCCAGCTTCAGCACGCCGGGACGCGGCGAACACTGCTGCGTGCGTGCACGCGATTCGCCTGTATCGAGCTGTCCAGCGGTCGCCCGCGACGCCTGCCCGAGGCGTTTCGCCAGTGCTATGGCGGGGCCCTGGTCAGCCAGTAGCCAGGTGGCGGAAGACTTTCTGTTTAATGTGTCTTTAACAGTCGTATTTTCGATGCCCTGGCGGTCCAGTCCGAGATTTTTTTGTTTTTCATGGCGCATCTCTGCGTGGAATCACTGTTGTGCTGTAATGGAGGTCGAATTGCTTCGACATCATCGTTCACGCATCGGAGGACCCCATGAAGATCGCCGTCCCGAAGGAAATCAAGAACCACGAGTATCGCGTCGCCCTGACGCCCAGTGGCGCCCGCGAGCTGGTCGGTCGTGGCCACGATGTCATCGTGCAGGCCTCTGCCGGTGAGGGTGCTGGCTTCAGCGACGCCGATTTCGAAGCCGCCGGTGCGCGACTGGAAAGCGATGTGGCCACCCTCTGGGCCGATGCCGAGCTGATCCTCAAGGTCAAGGAACCCCAGGCCGAGGAAGTCGCGCGGCTGAGCAGCGGCCAGACCCTCTTCACCTACCTGCACCTGGCCGCCGAGGAAGCCCTGACCAAAGGGCTGCTCGACAGCGGCGCGACCTGCATTGCCTACGAGACCATCACCGCGGCCGAGGGTGGCCTGCCGCTGCTGGCGCCGATGAGCACCGTCGCCGGCCGCATGGCGGTTCAGGCCGGCGCGCACAGCCTCGAGAAGGCCCAGGGTGGCTCCGGCATCCTCCTGCCCGGCGTACCGGGTGTCGCCCCGGCCAAGGTCACCGTCATCGGTGGCGGCGTGGTCGGCGAGAATGCCGCGCGCATGGCACTGGGCCTGGGTGCCGAGGTGACCGTGCTGGACAAGTCCATCCCGCGCCTGGAGACCCTGGATGATCGTTACCAGGGCCGCATGAAGACCGTCTTCTCCACGGCCGATGCCATGGAAGAGGCGATTCGCGAATCGGACCTGATCATCGGCGCCGTCCTGGTGCCGGGGGCGGCGGCGCCCAAGCTGATCACCCGTGACATGCTGTCCGACATGAAGCCGGGTAGCGTGCTGGTAGACGTGGCCATCGACCAGGGCGGCTGCTTCGAGACCAGCAAGCCGACCACCCATGCCGAGCCGACCTATGTGGTGGATGGCGTGGTGCACTACTGCGTGGCCAACATGCCGGGCGCGGTGGCGCGCACTTCGACGCAGGCGCTGACCAACGCCACCCTGCCGTTCGTGCTGTCGCTGGCCGACAAGGGCTGGCGCCAGGCGCTCGCCGAGGACAAGCACTTTGCGGCGGGCCTCAACGTCCATGACGGCAAGCTGACCTATCGTGCCGTGGCCGATGCCTTTGGCCTCGAGTATGTGGAGGCGGCGCAGCTGATCGGCTGACCCCCGGCGTCCCACCCGGCGTTGCGGCGCCGGTGAAAAGCGATGCGACGGGCCAGAGCCTCTCCGGAGGCTCTGGCCCTTGTGTGTCCGACATGGCGTTGGCGGCGTTGGTACCCGGGCAGGTCGCCTTGACCGGGGCCTCGCGTTACCATGGCGGGTATTCCCGAGTCAGCAGAGTCACGTCTTCATGACCGCAACATCCGACAAGACCCGTGTGCTCACGGGCATCACGACTACCGGCACCCCGCACCTGGGCAATTATGTCGGCGCCATCAAGCCGGCCATTGCGGCGAGCCAGGACCCGACCGTCCAGTCCTACTACTTCCTGGCTGACCTGCATGCCCTGATCAAGAGCCATGATCCCAAGCGCGTGCATCAATCGCGTCTGGAGATCGCCGCCACCTGGCTGGCCCTGGGGCTGGATACCGACAACGCCATCTTCTACCGGCAGTCGGATATCCCGGAGATCCCCGAGCTGACCTGGATGCTGTCCTGCGTCTGTGCCAAGGGCCTGATGAACCGTGCCCATGCCTACAAGGCGGCGGTGGCCGACAACGAAACGGCCGGTCAGTCGGACCTGGACAAGGGCGTCACCATGGGGCTGTTCGGCTATCCGGTGCTGATGGCGGCGGACATCCTGATGTTCAACGCGCAGCGCGTGCCGGTGGGGCGTGACCAGATTCAGCACATCGAGATGGCTCGCGACATGGCCGGCCGCTTCAACCATCTGTTCAAGGGCCAGTATTTCACCCTGCCGAATGCGGTGGTCGACGAACGGGTCGAGGTGCTGGGCGGGCTCGACGGGCGCAAGATGTCCAAGAGTTACGACAACACCATCCCGCTGTTCGTCTCCGAGAAGAAGCTGCTCAAGCTGGTGCGCAAGATCAAGACCAACTCCCTGGAGCCGGGCGAGCCCAAGGCCCCCGATACCTGTACGCTCTTCCAGATCTATGCGGCCTTCGCCACCGAGCAGGAAACCGCCGAGATGCGCCGCGACTACGAGAACGGCATCGGCTGGGGTGTCGCCAAGGATCGTGTCTTCGAATACCTCAATACGCAGCTGCGCGAGCCACGCGAGCGCTATCAGGCGCTGCTGGAGGATCCCGGGCACATCGAGGAGGTGCTCAGACAGGGCGCCGATCGGGCGCGCGCCGAGGCGGCTCCCTTCATGGACCAACTGCGCCAGGCCGCCGGGCTGGGGCGCTTCGTCTAGGCGTCGCGAACGGATCATGTTGACCACGCGGTGGGCTCTTTTCCCGCTGTGGTCGAGTCGCGGCCGGATCGCCACGGCGTATCAGGCCTGCCCATCAGAGACAGCGGAGACAAACCGATGACCAGCCAAGACAAGCGCCCTCTGTACATCCCGTATGCCGGCCCTCCCTTGCTCGAGATGCCGCTGCTCAACAAGGGAAGCGCCTTCTCCCGCGAGGAGCGCCTCGAGTTCAACCTGATCGGCCTGCTGCCCCAGAACGTCGAGACCATCGAGGAGCAGGTCGAACGGGCCTATCGCCAGTATCATCAGTGCCAGACCGACCTCGACCGCCATATCTATCTGCGGGCGATCCAGGACGACAACGAGACCCTGTATTTCCGCCTGGTCTCCGAGCATCTCGAGGAGATGCTGCCGATCATCTATACCCCGACGGTGGGGCAGGCCTGCGAAGAGTTTTCGAATATCTATCGCAACCATCGCGGTCTGTTCATTTCCTACCCCGACCGCGATCGCATGGACGATATCCTGCGCAGTGCCACCAAGGATCGCGTCAAGGTGATCGTGGTCACCGATGGCGAGCGGATCCTGGGACTCGGCGACCAGGGTATCGGCGGCATGGGCATCCCCATCGGCAAGCTGTCGCTGTATACCGCCTGTGGCGGGATCAGCCCGGCCAATACGCTGCCCATCACCCTGGATGTGGGGACCAACAACCAGGAGCTGCTGGATGATCCCATGTACATGGGCTGGCGGCATCCGCGTGTCTCCCAGGTCGAGTACGATGCCTTCATGGCGGAATTCATTGCCGCGGTGAAGCGTCGCTGGCCGAAGGTGCTGCTGCAGTTCGAGGATTTCGCCCAGGCCAACGCCATGCCGCTGCTGGAGCGCTATCGCGACGAACTCTGCTGCTTCAACGATGACGTCCAGGGCACGGCGGCCGTCTGCGTGGGCACTCTGCTGGCGGCCTGCAAGGCACGCGGCGAGGCTGTCGCCGACCAGCGCGTGGTGTTCGTCGGCGCCGGCTCGGCCGGCTGCGGCATCGCCGAGCAGGTGGTGGTGGCCATGCAGGAAGAGGGGCTGAGCGAGGAGGAAGCGCGAGCGCGTATCTTCATGGTCGATCGCGATGGCCTGGTCACCACGGACCAGGAGGGGCTGCGCGACTTCCAGCGTCGCCTGGCCCAGGACACTACGCTGGTCGAAGCCTGGGACGGCCAGTCGCTGCTCGAGGTGGTCAGGCAGGTGCGCCCCACGGTGCTGCTGGGGGTCTGTGGTCAGAAGGGGATGTTCACCGAAGAGGTGATCCGCACCATGCATGCGGGCTGTCCGTCCCCTCTGGTCATGCCGCTGTCCAACCCGACGTCACGTGCCGAGGCGCTGCCCGAGGACGTGATTCGCTGGACCGATGGTCAGGCCATGGTGGCAACCGGCAGTCCCTTCGCGCCGGTGGAACATGGCGGGCGTCAGTACCCGATCGCGCAGTGCAACAACGCCTATATCTTCCCGGGCATCGGCCTCGGGGTGGTGGCCTCCGGGGCCACTCGTGTCACCGATGGCATGCTGATGGCAGCCTCCCGGGCCCTGGCCGCCGCGGCGCCGGTGGCGCGGACCGGTGAAGGGGCGGTCCTGCCGGCGCTGGCGGACATTCGTGAGTTGTCCAAGGCGATCGCCTTCGAGGTCGCGCTGGAAGCACAGCGCGAGGAAGTGGCGCTGAAGAGCGACGAGCAGGCGATCCACGAGGCGATCGAGCGGCACTTCTGGTATCCGCGCTATCGCAGCTATCGGCGTCGCTCATACTGATCCCGGCAGCCCCGGATCCGGGGCTTGCAGCAGCCAGTCACACAGCAGCATGGCTCGCCCGCTCGCCCTGGCGTTGATGCGAATGTAGAAGTCGAGCGGGGAGGGGATGTCCTGCGGCACAAGCTGCACCAGCTTGCCGGTTTCGACAAGCCTGGTGGTCAACCCCTCCCAGCCGAGGATGGCGCCCATGTCGTCCTGTGCCGCCTGCAGCGCGATGATGTAGTTGTTGACGCTGAAGCCGTGAGCGCGCGGGCTCGTGTAGCCGAGCTGTGCGAACCAGTCTTGCCACCCCGTCCAACCGGTCTCTTCCGCCTCGAGATGAATCAGCGGCGCACGCTGCAGATCGTCGAGGCTCTGAATCCGCTGTTCCTCGGCAAAGCGCGGGCTGCCCAGGGCAATGATGCGGTCACGCATCAGCGCTCGACAGGCCATCGTTTCGGCATGAATGTCGCCGTACTTGATGCTGAGATCCCACTGTGAACGAGGGGTGTCGACGTCACTGACGATCTGTGCCACGGAGACATGGCCGTGATGACGCCAGAACCGCGATAGCTTGGGCGTCAGCCACAGCGAGCTGACCGCCGTGGTCGCGCTTATGGTAACGGCGGCCTGGCTCTGTTGAGTGCGCAGCTGGCCAATGCTGTCGGAGATGCCCTCGAAGCCCCTTTGCACCGCCAGGAGCAGGTAGGCACCGCTTTCCGTCAGCTCCACGCCGCGATGGTAACGTCGGAACAGCTCGCGCCCGAGCTCGACTTCGAGGCTCTTGACCTGGTGGCTGATGGCCGCCGATGTGACATGCAGCTCACTGGCAGCGGCCTTGAAGCCCTGATGGCGCGCGGCCGCTTCGAAGCATACCAGGGCATGCATCGAGGGCAGGTCATACAAACGTTTTGGCATAGTCACATTGTCGCATGGCGCCGGTGTCGGTCAGTATCCGATGCATTTTTATCAAAGGCCAGTGATGCATCAAAGCGGAATGCGCCGGTCACCGTCTGGCTAAATACAGCTAAGTCAGGAAGGGTTTTTTTGAAGTTGTGGCAGGAGGCGCCCTGGCCTAGCGTCGGAAGAGGCACCTTTTCATGCAGACAAGGACACTCGACCATGACGCCATCTACCCTTGACCTGCCGGCCATGCTGGCGCGCCGCCGTCCCGGCTACTCTCTCGAGCGCCCCTTTTATACGTCGCAGGCGCTCTTCGAGCTCGACCTCGAGAGGATCTTCTATCGCCAGTGGTTGTATGCCATTCCGGCCTGCCAACTAGCCAAGCCGGGGCACTACGTGACCCATCGCGTCGGTGCCTACAACCTCGTTCTGGTGCGCGGCCAGGATGGCAGGATTCGCGCCTTCCACAATACCTGCCGGCATCGCGGTTCCATCCTGTGCAACAAACCCCAGGGCAGCGTTGCCAAGCTGGTGTGCCCCTATCACCAGTGGACCTACGAGCTGGATGGCCGACTCCTGTGGGCACGCTCCATGGGCGACGATTTCGACCCGGCCGAGCACGGCCTGAAGCGCGTTCACTGTCGCGAGCTGTGCGGCCTGGTCTATATCTGCCTGGCCGACGAGGCGCCGGACTTCGACGCCTTTGCCGAGCTGGCGGAGCCTTACCTCGGTGTACATGAGCTCGCGGACGCCAGGGTGGCGCATGTCTCGACCATCGTCGAGCAGGCCAACTGGAAGCTGGTGTGGGAGAACAACCGCGAGTGTTACCACTGCAGTGTCTGTCACCCCTCGCTGTGCCATTCGTTCGATGTCGATCCCGATATTGCCGGTGTGCGGCCGGATGGCAGTGTAGCACCGCGCCTGCAGGCGCATTTCGAGCGCTGTGAACAGGCCGGGGTGGCAGCGCAGTTTCGCATGGATCCGGCAGGGCAATACCGGCTGGCCCGCATGCCGCTGCAGGCCGGGGCGGTCAGCTATACCCTGGATGGCCAGGTCGGGGTTCAGCGTCCGCTGGGGCGAGTCGGTATTCCCGACGCCGGCACGCTGATGAAGTTTCATTACCCGAGCACCTGGTGTCACCTGCTGCCCGACCAGGCCATGACGTTTCGCGTCAACCCGCTCGGTCCGACCTCAACCGAGGTCACCACCACCTGGCTGGTTCACAAGGACGCCGTGGAGGGCGTGGACTACGACCTCGAGCGGCTGACCCGGGTGTGGATCGACACCAACAACGAGGATCGCGAGATCGTCGAGGATAATCAGCGTGGCATCCTGTCACCGGCCTACGAACCGGGGCCCTATTCGCCGGAAGAAGAAAGCGGCGTGGCGCAGTTCGTCGAATGGTACTGCGACGCGCTGCAGGGCGCTGGGCAGGAGGATCGCCAGGCCAGGGAGTGCGCGACGCGGCGCACTCAGGCCGGGTAGGGTGTGGTGCCCGCCGGCGGCCCGGGCCTCGTTACAAAAAAGCCCCGCCGGTGTGAGCCGGCGGGGCTTTTGGCATCAGCGCAACGGGAAGTGATCAGGCGGTGCCGATCATGTTGCGCAGCACATAGTGCAGGATGCCGCCGTGCTGGTAGTACTCCATCTCGTTGGCGGTGTCGATGCGGCACAGTGCCTCGACGCGTTTTTCGCCCTTGGCGCTGCTGATGGTCACTTCGACCTTGCCGCCGGCTTCCAGCTCCGCGAGGCCGGAGATGGAGACGCGTTCGTCACCGGTCAGGCCGAGCGTTTCACGGGTGTCGCCATTGGTGAACTGCAGCGGTACCACGCCCATGCCGATCAGGTTGGAGCGGTGGATGCGCTCGTAGGACTCGGCGAGCACGGCGCGCACGCCCAGCAGGCGGGTGCCCTTGGCGGCCCAGTCACGGGAGGAGCCGGTGCCGTATTCCTTGCCGGCGACGACGACCAGGGGCGTGCCTTCCTGCTGATACTGCATGGCCGCGTCGTAGATGGCCATCTGCTCGCCACTCGGCACGTGGCGGGTCTCACCGCCGACCACGCCATCGAGCATCTCGTTCTTGATGCGGACGTTGGCGAAGGTGCCGCGCATCATGACCTCGTGGTTGCCGCGACGCGAGCCGTAGGAGTTGAAGTCGACCGGCTTGACGCCGTTCTCCTGCAGGTAGCGTCCGGCGGGGCTGTCGGGCTTGATGGCGCCGGCCGGCGAGATGTGGTCGGTGGTCACCGAGTCGCCGAGCTTGGCCAGGATGTGAGCGTCCTTGATGTCCTCGGTCGGCGCCGGCTCACGCCCCATGCCGTCGAAGAAGGGCGGGTGCTGGATGTAGGTGGAATCCTTGGACCACTTGTAGACCTGGCTTTCCGGCACCTCGATGGACTTCCAGACATCGTCGCCGTCGAAGACCTCGGCATACTCCTTGCGGTACATCTCGGTCTTGACCTTCTCGACGGCCTCGGCGATCTCGGCCTGGCTCGGCCAGATATCCTTGAGATAGACCGGCTTGCCGTCGCTCCCGGTGCCCAGCGGTTCGTTGGCCAGGTCCTTGCGCACGTTGCCGGCCAGTGCATAGGCCACTACCAGGGGCGGTGACGCCAGCCAGTTGGTCTTGACCAGCGGATGTACCCGGCCCTCGAAGTTGCGGTTGCCGGACAGCACCGAGGCCACGGTCAGGTCGCCGGTTTCGACGGCTTTCTCGATGGCTTCCGGCAGCGGCCCGGAGTTGCCGATGCAGGTGGTGCAGCCATAACCCACCAGGTTGAAGCCCAGCTCGTTCAGGTCATCCTGCACGCCGCCGGCGGCCAGATAGTCGGTGACGACCTTGGAGCCCGGTGCCAGCGAGGTCTTGACCCAGGGCTTGGTGGCCAGGCCACGGGCCAGCGCATTGCGTGCCAGCAGGCCGGCGGCCATCATCACGCTGGGGTTGGAGGTGTTGGTGCACGAGGTGATGGCGGCAATCACCACGGCGCCGGGGTCGAGACGGAAGGCCGCGTCTTCCATGTCGACATCCTGGCTGTCGTCATGCTTGAAGTGCTCATCGTCCTGGGCGCCGGCCTGGCCACCCTCGGAGATCATGCGACCCTTCTCGACGGCCTGCAGCGGCTTGCCGTCGTCTTCCATCACCTTGGCGAAAGCCGCCGGCATGTCCCGCAGGTTGACGCGGTCCTGGGGACGCTTGGGGCCGGCCAGGCTGGATTCGACTTCGTTCATGTCCAGGTGCAGGGCATCGCTGAAGACGGGCTCCTGGCCCGGCTCGCGCCACAGGCCCTGAGCCTTGCAATAGGCTTCGACCAGTTCGACCTGCTCGTCGTCGCGACCGGTCAGACGCAGATAGTTGAGCGTCTCTTCATCGACCGGGAAGAAGCCGCAGGTCGCGCCGTACTCGGGCGCCATGTTGGCGATGGTGGCGCGGTCGGCCAGTGGCAGGTCCGCCAGGCCGTCGCCGTAGAATTCGACGAACTTGCCGACCACCCCGCGCTCGCGCAGCATCTGGGTCACGGTGAGCACCAGGTCGGTGGCGGTGATGCCTTCGCGCAGCTTGCCGGTCAGCTTGAAGCCGACGACCTCGGGAATCAGCATGGAGACCGGTTGGCCCAGCATGGCGGCCTCCGCCTCGATGCCGCCGACGCCCCAGCCGAGCACGCCCAGGCCATTGATCATGGTGGTGTGGGAGTCGGTACCCACCAGGGTGTCCGGATAGGCGTAGGTCTTGCCGTCGACATTCTTGGTCCAGACGGTCTTGCCCAGGTACTCCAGGTTGACCTGGTGGCAGATGCCGGTGCCCGGCGGCACGACACGGAAGTTGTCGAATGCCTGCTGTCCCCAGCGCAGGAATTCGTAGCGCTCGCGGTTGCGCTCCATCTCGATGGCCACGTTGTCGCGGAAGGCCGTGGGGTTGCCGAACTTGTCGACCATCACGGAGTGGTCGATGACCAGGTCGACCGGCGACAGCGGGTTGATGCGCGAGGGGTCTTCGCCCAGGCGCTGAACGGCGTCGCGCATGGAGGCGAGATCGACCACGCCGGGCACGCCGGTGAAGTCCTGCATCAGGACGCGGGCCGGGCGATAACCGATTTCGCGGTCGGATGAGGCCTTCTGCTGCCAGTCGACCAGGGCCTGCAGGTCGGCGCGCTCGACGCTCGGGTCCTCGGCGAAACGTAGCTGGTTCTCGAGCAGTACTTTGAGTGTCATCGGCAGGCGAGAGATGTCGCCTAGGGCTTCGGCGGCTTTCGGCAGGCTGTAGTAATGGTAGGTCGTGCCGGCGGCCTCGAAGGTCTGCAAGGTATCCGGAGTGGATTCGTTGCTCATTGCTTTCCTCCTGTCACGGGAGTGTCGAACCATCCTGGGCTCGTGATCTTACATGGTCATGATACAGGGCCTTTTCAACCGACGCCCATGATGATGGTCTTGAAACCGCAGGCTCTACCCCCCACATCGTCAGCTTGAAGCCAACTCGGGAGCCGTTGCCATGCAGGAAGACGCTCTGGAAAGCCGGCGGGTGCATTGTCCCTATTGTGATACGCCTTTTACGCTCTGGGTGGATATCTCGCAAGGCCGGCACATGACCTGGCAGGACTGTCCGCAGTGCTGTGCACCGATTCAGATGCGCATCGAGGTGTCGGAGATCTCCGGCGAACTCGAGTCGGTCATGCTAGGCCAGGATGACGATGTGCTGTGAGGCACATGGTCTGGTGCGGGCCTGTTGTGCACGGCACAATAGGCAGCGGTCATGATCACCATAGCCTTTCGCCGATGGCTCGTCAGCGGCCATTGGCCTAATGTCTCAGAACGCGACCGCAGTGGCTTGTGCCATGCCGATGAGGGGTCGGTATCGCTCAGTCCGTTGTGTCATCCATTGCCAGAATCGTGAGGTACCCCATGAGCGAAGCACGCCACGAACGCCTGATCATCCTCGGCTCCGGGCCGGCCGGCTACACGGCGGCCGTCTATGCCGCCCGCGCCAATCTCAAGCCACTGTTGATCACGGGGCTGCAGGCGGGTGGCCAGCTGACCACCACCACCGATGTGGACAACTGGCCCGGCGATGATAGCGGGGTACAGGGACCGGAGTTGATGGAGCGCATGCAGCGCCATGCCGAACGTTTCGACACCGAGGTCCTGTTCGACCACATCAACGAGGTCGAACTGAGTGAGCGTCCTTTCACCCTCAAGGGCGACAGCGGCACCTACACCTGCGATGCGCTGATCATCTCCACCGGCGCCAGTGCCCGCTACCTGGGCCTCGAGTCCGAGAGTCGCTTCATGGGGCAGGGGGTCTCGGCCTGCGCGACCTGTGATGGCTTCTTCTATCGCAAGCAGGAAGTGGTCGTCATCGGTGGCGGCAACACCGCGGTCGAAGAGGCGCTTTACCTGTCCAACATCGCGTCGAAGGTGACCCTGGTGCATCGCCGCGACAGCCTGCGTGCCGAGAAGATCCTTCAGGACAAGCTGTTCGACAAGGTCGAGAACGGCAACATGGAAGTGATCTGGAACCATACCCTCGAGGAGGTGCTGGGGGACGGCAGCGGCGTGACCGGCGCCCGCCTGGCCTCCACCGAGGATGGCAGTCAGCGCGAGATTTCGGCCCCCGGCGTCTTCATCGCCATCGGCCACAGCCCCAACACCGGCATCTTCGAAGGCCAGCTCGACATGGCCGGCGGCTACATCAAGGTGCAGTCCGGCCTCCACGGCAACGCCACCGCGACCAGCGTGCCCGGTGTCTTCGCCGCCGGCGACGTCATGGACCATGTCTACCGCCAGGCCGTGACCTCCGCCGGCACCGGCTGCATGGCCGCCCTCGACGCCGAGAAGTATCTGGATGAAAGCTAGAAGGTGAAAGAGCGCCCGGCCTGTCGACCGGGGGAAGTGGCAAGTACGCGCCTGGCGCTTTCTAAAGAGGGAAGAACGGCGCTTCGCGCCTTAAGAGGGAAGTCAAACCCCTAGATGCCACAACCCCGGGCGCTAGCCTGGCCTCTTCCCTCTTCCCTCTTCCCTCTTCCCTCTTCCCTCTTCCCCTACCTTGAAAACCCTGCCACCAGACTCCATCTCTTCTGTCAAGACACATTGACAGGGTCAGGCGGCGCGTCCGAACGCGCCGTTACCCCGATGGAGGATTACGAATGCGTTTCGATAAATTCACTGCCAAGTTGCAGAATGCGGTGGCGGATGCCCAGTCCCTGGCCGTGGGGCAGGGGCATAACCAGCTCGAGCCGGGGCATCTGCTGATGGCCTTGCTGGATGCCAGTGATACCGGCGTCAAGGCGCTGATCCAGAAGGCCGGGGGCGATGCGACGCGGCTGCGCGATGCCTTGAAGAGCCATCTGAACGACCTGCCCAGGGTGGGGGACTTCGACGGTGAGGTGCAGCCGTCCCGCGATCTGGTCAAGCTCTTCAACCTGACGGACCGCGAGGCGCAGAAGCGCGGTGATCAGTATATCGCCAGCGAGCTGGTGCTGCTGGCGGCGCTGGACATGCGTCATGCGGTCAGCAAGGTGCTGACCCAGGCGGGGCTGTCGCGTCAGTCGCTGGAGACGGCGGTCAATAGCGTGCGCGGCGGTGCCAGGGTCGACGACCCCGATGCGGAAGGGCAGCGCGAGGCGCTGGACAAGTACACCCTGGACCTCACCGAGCGCGCGACCAGTGGCAAGATCGATCCGGTCATCGGCCGTGACGACGAGATCCGGCGCGCCATCCAGGTGCTGCAACGGCGCACCAAGAACAATCCGGTGCTGATCGGCGAGCCCGGGGTGGGCAAGACGGCCATTGTCGAGGGGCTGGCACAGCGCATCGTCGATGGCGAGGTGCCGGAAGGCCTCAAGGACAAGCGTGTCCTGTCGCTGGACATGGGCGCACTGCTGGCCGGCGCGAAGTTCCGCGGCGAGTTCGAGGAGCGTCTCAAGGCGGTGCTCAAGGAGCTGGCCGAGGAGGAAGGGCGCGTCATCCTGTTCATCGACGAGTTGCACACCATGGTCGGCGCCGGCAGGGCGGATGGTGCCATGGATGCCGGCAACATGCTCAAGCCGGCGCTGGCCCGCGGCGAGCTTCACTGTGTCGGGGCCACCACGCTGGACGAGTATCGTCGCTACATCGAGAAGGATGCGGCCCTGGAACGTCGCTTCCAGAAGGTGCAGGTCGACGAGCCCAGCGAGGCGGACACCATCGCCATCCTGCGCGGTCTCAAGGAGCGCTATGAGGTGCACCATGGCGTGGACATCACCGATGGCGCCATCATCGCCGCGGCCAAGCTGTCGACGCGTTACATTACCGATCGCCAGCTGCCCGACAAGGCCATCGACCTGATCGATGAGGCCTCTTCGCGTATCCGCATGGAGCTCGATTCCAAGCCGGAGGAGATGGATCGACTCGACCGTCGCCTGATCCAGCTCAAGATGGAGCGCGAGCACCTCAAGAAGGAGAGTGACGAGGCCTCCCGCCAGCGTCTCGCCGGCCTCGAGGAGCAGATCGGTGAGCTGGAGCGGGAGTATGCCGACCTGGACGAGATCTGGAAGGCCGAGAAGGCCAGCATCCAGGGCGCGGCACAGTTCAAGGATGAGCTCGACAAGGCGCGCATCGACCTCGAACAGGCGCGACGCCAGGGCGACCTGGGGCGGATGTCGGAGCTGCAGTACGGGGTGATCCCCGACCTGGAGCGCAAGATCGCCGAGAGCAGCGAGGAGGAAGCCGACACCTCCGAGCATCGTCTGCTGCGCTCCAATGTCACCGAGGAAGAGATCGCCGAGGTGGTGTCGCGCTGGACCGGCATTCCGGTGTCCAAGATGCTCGAGGGCGAGCGCGACAAGCTGCTGCGCATGGAAGAGGCGTTGCACGAGCGTGTGATCGGTCAGGATGAAGCGGTGCGCGCGGTCTCCAACGCCGTACGGCGCTCACGCGCCGGCCTGGCGGACCCCCATCGGCCCAATGGTTCCTTCCTGTTCCTCGGGCCGACCGGGGTCGGCAAGACCGAGCTTTGCAAGTCGCTGGCCGGTTTCCTGTTCGATACCCAGGAAGCCATGGTGCGCATCGACATGTCGGAGTTCATGGAGAAGCACTCCGTGGCCCGCTTGATCGGCGCGCCGCCGGGCTATGTGGGCTATGAAGAGGGTGGCTACCTGACCGAAGCCGTGCGCCGCAAGCCGTACTCCGTGCTGCTGCTCGACGAGGTCGAAAAGGCGCATGCGGATGTCTTCAACATCCTGCTGCAGGTGCTGGAGGATGGTCGGCTCACGGATGGCCAGGGGCGTACCGTGGACTTCCGCAACACCGTGATCGTGATGACCTCCAACCTGGGCTCCGACATCATTCAGCGCATGGGCGCCGAGGATGATTATGCGCAGATGAAGTCCCGGGTCATGGAAGTGGTCGGCACGCACTTCCGTCCCGAGCTGATCAACCGCATCGACGAGGTGGTGGTCTTCCACTCGCTGGCGCAGGCGCAGATTCAGGCCATCGCCGGTATTCAGCTCGAGCATCTGCGCTCGCGCCTGGCCGAGCATCAGCTGGGGTTGGAAGTCTCCGACGAGGCCCTGGCACAGCTGGCGGAGGCCGGGTTCGATCCAGTGTTCGGCGCGCGGCCGTTGAAGCGGGCCATTCAGAGCCGGATCGAGAACCCGCTGGCCGAGGATCTGCTGGCCGGGCACTTTGCGCCGGGCGAGACGGTACATATCGAACTCGACGGAGACCGCCTGACCTTCCGCCACTGAAACCGCGCCATCCGGCCGGTGACTGCCCCCAGGGGCGGCCCCGGCCTGCCACTGACGCCCGCCGGTCAGCCCGACCGAGCGGGCGCTCTTGTGTGTGGAGGTCAGGCCATGCGGGCTTTTCGGTGCCTTCGGCGGCCACCCGAGGTTGACACTTCGTGGCTGCTATTGGAACCTTGACGGTTCCTGATACGGGCGTGGAATTCAGCGGGCAATCCCCCACCTCCGCGCGAAGGGTAGGCCGCAGGCCTTTACCCGCCGAAGGACTTCCGGGTCAGGGCCAACCGCCCGACCTGGCCAATGCCCCCGAAGCGGTGATCCGCCGTGAGAGGGAAGGTCTGACGTACATTGCTCGATCAGCCTTCCCGACGAGAGTGCTGGCCCTAACCGGGCCTAAAAACGCCAGGGTTTGGCATCAGGTGCCGGCGTGTCCGGCAGCGGCATACCGCCGCACTCGAACTGGCGTCCGATGGACGCTTATTGCACTCGAGACCTCCAGGGGAGAAACATCTGTGGAATTGCTTTCCGGCGCGGACATGATCGCCCGCTTCCTGCAGGATGAGGGCGTCGAATACATTTACGGCTATCCGGGCGGCGCGGCGCTGCATATCTATGACGCACTGTTCCGCCAGGACAAGGTCAAGCACATCCTGGTTCGCCATGAGCAGGCCGCCACTCATGCGGCCGACGGCTATGCCCGGGCATCCGGCAAGCCGGGCACGGTACTGGTGACCTCGGGCCCCGGTGCCACCAATGCGGTGACCGGCATCGCCACGGCCTACATGGATTCCATTCCGATGGTCGTGCTCTGTGGCCAGGTGATGAGCCATCTGATCGGCGATGATGCCTTTCAGGAAACCGATATCGTCGGTGTGACCCGGCCGATCGTGAAACACAGCTTCACGATCCGTCATCCTTCCGAAATTCCGGAAGTCCTGCGCAAGGCGTACTACCTGGCGTCGACCGGTCGTCCCGGTCCGGTGGTGGTGGATATCCCCAAGGATATGACCACGCCGACCGAGCGCCATGAGTACGTCTATCCGAAAAAGGTCAAGATGCGCTCCTACAACCCGGTGGCGCGCGGTCATACCGGCCAGATCAAGAAGGCCGTCGAGCTGATGCTCAAGGCGCGTCGCCCGGTCTTCTATACCGGCGGTGGCGTGGTCACGGGACGTGCCTGCGAGGGGCTGACCGATCTCGTCAAGCGCCTCGGCCACCCGATCACCACGACCCTGATGGGCATCGGCGCCTTTCCGCAGAGCGATGACCAGTGCCTGGGCTGGCTGGGCATGCACGGCTCCTACGAGTCGAACATGGCCATGCACCATGCCGACCTGATCATCGCGGTCGGGGCGCGCTTCGATGACCGCGTGACCAACAACACCTCGAAGTTCTGCCCAACGGCCAAGATCATCCATGTGGATATCGATCCGAGCTCGGTCTCCAAGACCGTGCGCGCCGACGTGCCGATCGTGGGCCCGGCCCAGAGTGTCATCAACGAGATGATCAGCCTGCTGCAGGGCCGTGAAGTGGCCGATCCTGAGGCACTGGCCGACTGGTGGAAGACCATCGACGGCTGGCGCGAAGAGCGGCGTGGCAAGTTGTACGAAGCCTCGAAGGAAGGCGAGTTGCTCAAGCCTCAGGAAGTCATCGAGGCCATCTGTCGCCTGACGCGGGGCGAGGCCTACGTCACCACGGATGTCGGCCAGCACCAGATGTTCGCGGCGCAGTACTACAAGTTCGACAAGCCCAATCGCTTCATCACCTCGGGCGGGCTCGGCACCATGGGCTTCGGCTTCCCGGCCGCCATGGGCATCAAGCACAACTATCCCGATGAGCAGGTGGTCTGCATCACCGGCGAGGGCAGCTTCCAGATGATGATGCAGGAGCTGTCGACCTGTAAGCAGTTCGGCGGCGGGGTGAAGATCATCAACGTCAACAATGCCTCGCTCGGCATGGTGCGTCAGTGGCAGGACCTGAACTACAAGTCCCGGCATGCGCATTCCTACATGGAGTCGCTGCCCAACTTTCAGCAACTCATCGAGGCCTATGGCTTTACCGCGCTGCGGGTGGAAACCATGGAGGAGCTCGAGCCGGCGCTGGAACGGACCTTTGCCGACAAGCACGAGCTGGTGTTCCTCGACGTCATGGTCGACCCGCACGAGCACGTCTATCCGATGCAGGTGCCCCTGGGCTCCATGCGTGACATGCTGCTTTCCAAGACGGAGCGGAGCTGATGCGCCATATCATCTCGATTCTGATGGAAAACGAACCGGGCGCCCTGTCTCGCGTGGTGGGTCTGTTTTCCCAACGCAATTTCAATATCGAAACGCTCAACGTGGCACCCACCGAGGACGAGACGCTGTCGCGGCTGACGGTGACTACCGTGGGGGACGACCGCGTCATCGAGCAGATCACCAAGCACCTCAACAAGCTGATCGATGTGGTCAAGCTGGTGGATCTGACCGAGGGCAGCCATATCGAGCGCGAGCTGATGCTGGTCAAGGTCAAGGCACTGGGCGCGGCGCGCGACGAGGTCAAGCGCACCGTGGATATCTTCCGTGCGCAGATCGTCGACGTGACGCCGAGCCTGTACACGGTGCAGATTACCGGCGATGCCGAGAAGCTGGATGCCTTCCTGCAGGCCATGGCGCCGGTGGGCATTCACGAGGTGGCGCGTACCGGGGTCTCCGGAATCGCCCGCGGCGACAAGGTGCTGTCCCTCTGAGTCGCTGCGGCATTCGTTAGCATCATGCAAGCCGCCCCTTCGAGGGCGGCTTTTGCGTAGGGGCATGCACTGCGGGCGCTCAGATATCCAGGCAGATCTTGCCGAAGTGCTGCTGGGATTCCTGGTGGCGGAAGGCGTCGGCGATGTTCTCGAGCGCGAAGTGGCGGTCGATGACCGGCTCGATACCCAGTGCTTCGATGCCACGAATCATGGTCTGCTGATGGGCCCGGCTGCCGACGATAATGCCCTGCAGGCGGGCCTGCCTGGCCATCAGCTTGGCGGTGGGGATGTCGCCGCCGCGACCGGTCAGCACGCCGATCAGCGAAATATGCCCACCGATGCGGATGGCGTCGATGGATTGCACCAGGGTGGCGGGGCCACCGACCTCGACGATGTGATCGACACCGCGCCCGTCCGTCAGTGACTTGACCTCGGCGCCCCACGCCGGCGTCGTACGGTAATTGATCGTGTGATCGGCCCCCAGGGCCGCCAGTCGAGCGAGTTTCTCGTCCGACGATGAGGTCGCGATGACGGTGGCGCCCATGGCCTTGGCGAACTGCAGGGCGAAGATCGAGACGCCGCCGGTGCCGAGTACCAGCACGCTGTCGCCGGCCTTGAGACCGCCTTCCACCACCAGCGCTCGCCAGGCGGTCAGGCCGGCCGTGGTCAGCGTGGCCGCCTGAGCATGACTATAGCCGCGCGGTGCATGGGTGAACCAGGTGGCCGGGCGAATGACCTGTTCGCGGGCATAGCCCTCGACGCCGTCACCGGGCACGGTCGTGAAGTCGCCGACCTCGGCCGGGCCGGTCAGCCAGGTGGGGAAGAAGGTCGAGACCACCGAGTCGCCCACCCTGAACTCCTCGACATCCTTGCCGGTCGCTTCGACCACACCGGCGCCGTCCGACATGGGGATACGGCCGTCGGCCGTGGGCATGGCACCACTGACCACTCCGTAATCATGGAAGTTGAGCGAGCTGGCGTGGAGTCGGACGCGCACCTCGCCGGGACCGGGTTCGCCGGGGGCGTCCCGTTCCTGCAGGTGCAACTGGTCCAGTCCCCCCGGTTGAGCAAGAGAAATGACGTTCATGAGGTCGCTCCAGCGTGATTGATATTAGCCTGCTAAGTTCGTCAGTCTGACGCGCGACGGGCTTCGCCGACAAGGCGTATGAGGCCGAGCCCCTGCCACCCGGCTCAGCCGCGTTCCTCGACCTCTTCCCAGAGCGCGCTGATCAGCGGGCTGCGCAGGCGTCGATTGAGCACGCACAGGCCGACATCATAATAGGGCAGTTCCGGCTTGACCGGCAGCATGCGGACACGCTCGGCCAGCGGGCTGGCTTCGAGCACGATGCGTGGCACCACGCCGATGCCGAAGCCCAGGCTGACCATGCTGACGATGGCCTCATGGCCGGCCACCTGGGCGTAGATACGCGGCGATATGCCCAGTGCCCGGAACCAGGTATCGCTGACTTCGCGTGACAGGCCGGACTCCGACAGGATCATCGGCACCTGACGCCACTGCTCGATATCGGGTGTGCGCGGATCGTCGGGTATCCAGTCATGATCTTCCAGTGGCGCGATGAACACCAGCGGTGAACGGGTCAGCGACTTGAATGCCAGGCCCTCGGGCAAGCGTCGGGGACGTGAGGTGATGGCCATGTCCTCGTTGCCGGATTGGACGCGTGTCATGGCCTGTGCCGGATCCCCGGTATGCAGCTTCAGCTCGATGCCCGGATAGTGGTTGCGGAACTCGCTGAGCAGGTCATAGAGGAAGCTGTAACTGGCGGTGACGGAACAGTAGATGCTGATCTCGCCGGTCAAGGCGCGCGCTTCACTCATCAGTGACTGGCGCAGTTGCTCCCATTGCTCGAGCGTGTCACGGGCGAACGCATGGAAGCTGTGGCCCTGGCGGGTCAGTGCCACGTGGCGGTTGTCACGTTCGAACAATGAGACGCCGAGGCTGCTTTCCAGTTGCTGGATCGAGCGTGACAGCGTCGACGGGCTGACGTGACAGAGTTCACTGGCACGACCGAAGTGCAGTGTATCGGCCAGCGTCAGGAAGTGTTTGAGGGGGCGCATGTCCATGCGAGCATTATTGCATATCTCGGGATGTGTTATTGCAAATATAGCGTTTTACGCAACAAGAATCCTGACGTAGAGTTCATTCACCGACAGAGCCCAGGGCTCGACCGAAATCCCAGTGCCACGACAGATGGCGCGGGTGGTCATCGACGCTGACACGACCCTTCACCCTTGATCATCAGGAGCTCGACATGCAGGTGTATTACGACAAGGACTGCGACCTTTCCCTCATCCAGGGCAAGCAGGTTGCCATCATCGGCTATGGCTCTCAGGGCCACGCTCACGCCAACAACCTCAAGGAATCCGGTGTCGATGTCGTGGTCGCCCTGCGCCCCGGCTCCGCGTCGGCTGCCAAGGCAGAAGCCGCGGGCCTGAAAGTCGCCACGGTGGAAGAGGCCTGCCAGTCAGCCGATGTACTCATGCTGCTGGCGCCGGACGAATACCAGAAAGCGATCTATGAAGAGCAGATCGCGCCGAACCTCAAGCAGGGGGCGACCCTGGCGTTCGCGCACGGCTTCAACATCCATTACAACCAGATCGAGCCGCGTGCCGACCTGGACGTGATCATGATTGCCCCCAAGGCACCGGGACATACCGTGCGTTCCGAGTTCGTGCGCGGCGGCGGTATCCCGGACCTGATCGCCATCCAGCAGGACGCTTCCGGCAGTGCCAAGGAACTGGCCCTGTCCTATGCGGCCGCCATCGGCGGTGGCCGCAGCGGGATCATCGAGACGTCCTTCCAGGATGAAACCGAGACCGACCTGTTCGGCGAGCAGGCCGTGCTGTGCGGCGGCGCCGTGGAGCTGGTCAAGGCCGGCTTCGAGACCCTGACCGAGGCCGGTTATGCCCCGGAAATGGCCTACTTCGAGTGCCTGCATGAGCTCAAGTTGATCGTCGACCTGATGTACGAAGGCGGCATCGCCAACATGAACTACTCCATCTCCAACAATGCGGAGTATGGCGAGTATGTGACCGGCGGCGAAATCATCAACGAGCAGTCGCGCCAGGCTATGCGCAGCGCGCTCAAGCGCATCCAGAACGGCGAGTATGCCAAGATGTTCATCAACGAGGGCAACAGCAACTATCCCTCGATGACCGCACGTCGCCGACTCAATGCCGAGCATCCGATCGAGCAGGTCGGCGAGAAGCTGCGTGGCATGATGCCGTGGATCGCGGCCAACCAGCTGGTCGATAAGAGCAAGAACTGATCGAGCCCGCTGGCTGGTAGAAGGCATCCGTTGACGGGGGCGCGGTGATACACCGTGCCCCCGTTGCGTTCCGGGCGCTGCCGGACGTGCGATGAATCGTGAGCCATCCCGGCCGCAGTGTGTAGAATGACAAGAACCTTCAGCTGCAATGGAAGACACTGATGAGCCAAGACCCGAATAACGGCGAACAGACGGGGCGCGACACGAACGACGAGGACCTGGCGTCGACCTTCATGCGCGAGTCCGAAGTCGTCGAGGAGGCCGTCGAAGATGGCCGCAAGGTCAAGCGTCGCGGCATCTACCTGCTGCCCAACCTCTTCACCACCTCGGCGCTGTTCTCGGGTTTTTTTGCCGTGGTCGCTGCCAT
Source organism: Halomonas sabkhae (assembly GCF_030409265.1). Taxonomy (NCBI): domain Bacteria; kingdom Pseudomonadati; phylum Pseudomonadota; class Gammaproteobacteria; order Oceanospirillales; family Halomonadaceae; genus Halomonas; species Halomonas sabkhae. The sequence goes on along the minus strand of NZ_JAUFPM010000005.1, from coordinate 1,085 downwards.
CAACGGGGACTTTGCCGCCGCATCCATCGCGATTTTCATTGCCATGGTGCTGGATGGCCTGGATGGCCGAGTGGCTCGCCTGACCAATACCCAGAGCGATTTCGGAGCGGAGTTCGACAGCCTCTCCGACATGCTGTCCTTCGGCGTTGCTCCCGGGCTCGTGTCATTCATCTGGATTCTGCAGGATGTCGGCAAGACCGGCTGGGTCGTGGCCTTCCTCTATGTGGCCTGCGCGGCACTGCGTCTGGCGCGCTTCAATGTGCAGATCGGTAGTGTCGACAAGAAATGGTTCATCGGCTTGCCCAGTCCCTCGGCGGCGGCCCTGGTCGCGGCAAGTGTCTGGACCTTTCACAGCTTCGAGGCGGATGCCTTCGGCTTCAAGCTGTGGATGCTGGGTGTCGTCGGCGCCGCCGGTGTGCTGATGGTCAGCAACATCCGTTACTACAGTTTCAAGGATATCGACCTCAAGGGGCCGGTGCCTTTCGTCATGCTGCTGGCCATCGTGCTCGGTTTCGTGGTGATTTCCATCGAACCCTCCGTGATGCTGTTGCTGTTGTTCGGCACCTATGTGGCATCCGGACCTGTCCTGGCCGGGGTGCGCAAGCTGCGTAAGTCCACGGTCTGACATTCATCAGGCCACGCGTACACAACGCCCGCCTCGTGCGGGCGTTCGCGTACTTGGCTCCTGGCACCCGGTTATCCACAGGCGGTCCGGCACATGAGGGCTGTGGATGATTCGGCAGGGCGCCGTGTCACGAGTCGGTAAAAATCCCTTCAAAAACTCCTTGCGTGAAGCCGACTGAGGCCATATAGTACGCATCCGCTGCCGGCGACGGGCCAACCTCGCCAGCGGTGGAAAGAGGTGGAAGCCACTGTTTTTCTTGGCGTTTTTCGGCATCACGACGAAAATCATCGATTGACAGAGCCGCGGATTTCGGTAGAATACGCACCACTTCTTGCAGGGTCCGCCAAGGGCTTGATCGGAAGCCGCCTTTCGAGGCTGCGTCGTTCGCTCGGCAACACATCGAGCTTGACGCCAGGCACCGATCCTGTAGAATACGCCTTCCTCGCCAGGCGCTGATGAC